>CAMPJU010000094.1 GCA_946886995.1 uncultured Lysobacteraceae bacterium | reverse complement strand
CCCAGGAGCACAGGCCATGACCCGGACCCATCGCGGCTTCACCCTGATCGAGGCCGTCATCTGCCTGGCGGTTGCCAGCATCCTGCTCGGTGTCGCGGTGCCGGCCCTGAATGACGCGCTCGCCTCCGCGCGGGCGTCGGCGGCGCGTGGCAAGTTGCTGTCCACCCTGACGACGTCGATCGGGCATGCCGCGGCCACCGGCACGGAAGTCGTCCTCTGCCCTTCAGCCGGTTCCGGCTGCCGGAACACCTTCGACTGGTCGGGGGGCTGGATCGCCTTCGCGGACATCGACGGCAACCGGCGGCGAGCGCCGGGCGAGACGCTGGTCCACGCAGCGGGGCCCCTGCACGACACCGTGCGCCTGCGCAGCACCACCGGCCGACGGCGGCTGGTCGTCCAGCCCAGCGGGAGCAACGCGGGGTCGAATGTCACCTTCACGCTCTGCGATCGCCGCGGGGCCGATGCGGCGGTGACCCTGGTCCTCGCCAACAACGGCCGGCTCCGGGCAGGAACCCCCGCGCGAAAGTCAGCGCAGGGCTGTGTCGATGCCCTGCGCTGATGTCCGGTCCTACGGGCAATCCGCCACGTCGATCTGGAACTGGTTGAGCTTGGTGCCGTTGCCCTTGTACGTGCACACGACGGGCTGCGCAGTCTGCGTGGGCGAGTTGAAGGTGACACCCAGCAGGTCGTCCTGGGCCACCGACCCCACCGTGAACCGCGTGGTTTCCAGGACGGTGCCGGCGTTGGTGACGGTGAAGGTCGACGCCACGGAAGACCCGTTGCGGGTGATGCCCGTCACCGCGTAGTTGACGCAGGTTTTCGTGGTGTAGGGCGCACTCGACGGATAGGGTTCCGGGTTCGCGCCGCCGGCGTCCAGGCAGGTCAGGGCCGCGGTGCTCGTACCGTTGATCTGGTAGTTGTAGTTGGCGACCGTGATCGCCATCGAATCCCCGGTGTACTGCGTCGTGCAGATGAAGGGGTTCGGCTGCGTCGCACCGGAGGTTGCCGGGTTGCAGGTCGCGGCGGGGGCCACGCTGAACGTCGGGTTGACGCTGGTGAAGCTGTAGTTGTCCAGGCGGATGCCGAACGTGCCACCGGAGCCGGCGTCGTTGTCCGCGCCACTCCAGGAACCGTCCGGCTCGAAGGGCTGGGCGTCGTCCAGCGCGGCGAGGTCATCGGTGTCGATCGCGCCGCGCATCACCGCCACGCCCGAGTTGGACTTGCGGATGGACGCGACGGCATCGGTGTCCGTGTTCGGGCTCGGACTGCTGCCGGGCACGACCTTGCCACGCACCGGCGTGTCGGAATCCAGGCTGGTCCGGAAGTCGTTGTTGGAGACGACGATTTCGTCGCCGACCGAAGGCGACCAGTTCGCGAGCTCGGTCAGGTTGATCGTGGTGAACGGCAGCACGCGCAGCACGCATGTCCGCATTTCGGTATCCGTCGGTGCACCGCCGTCCGAGCCTTGGCAGCCGGCCTTGGCCTCGTTGATCGCCTGGATGGCTTCGTCCTCCAGGAAGTCGATGTAGAGGCCGCGGTCGTGCAGCCACTTGAGGGTGGAAGCACCGTCGATCTCCGAAGGCCGCGAGATGGCGATTGCAGCCTCAGGCGCATTGAGCGAATGGGTCGTCTCCAGCCCCGTGACCGTTGCGCCGTCGTCCGGGATGACGGTGTTGTAGCTACCGGAGTTCCCGTCCACGAACTTGCCGTCCAGGTAGTCGAGCACGAACGCCTGGTAGTGCGCGGTCGCCGCGGCCGTGGGCACGTAGTCGCTGATGGTTCCGTCCGCGCCGTTGTCCGTCTCGAGCAGGTTCATGTAGTCGTTGTACAGGTCCGTCGCGACGCGGAAGACGCCGTCGACGCGGACCAGCCGGCACGCCTCGGTGTATTCGCCCGTCGAGGCTGGCGTTCCCAGGAGGCCGGTGTCCGTGTCGTACAGCTGGTGGGTCGTGTGGTCCGCGCGACGCGGGTCGAACTTCGCACCCGCCACGCCGGCCGGGTCGTGGTGGTCGCGGCAGCAGGCCGTGCAATGCGGGCTCTGGACGTCCGCACCCGTCGCCACGCCGGCGAGCGCGGCGGTTTCCGACGCTTCCGGCACCACGTAGCGCAGGCCGTTCCAGTACGTGGGCCGCATGCCGTTGCCGGCCGGCGCCGTGCCGTAGTCGCAGGTGCAACCGGCCACGATGGTTTCCACGCGCGACTGCGCCAACGCCTCGCTGCCGCTCAGGGCCGCGTAGGTGAGGACGTCGAAGCGCGTCTCGATCACGCGCTGGCTGTTGCTCTTGCCGGCGACCTCGGGCTTGGGGTTGGTGGCCGCCGTGTCGGAGCCGTCGCCGACCGCGATCGGGATCACGCCCTCCTCGCTGGCCGGGTTGACGATGATGATCTCGGGCCCGCGGGGTCCGCCGCTGCTGGACAGCTTCGCGAGCTTGGCGGTGTCCTGCGGCGAGAGGGCGGCAATCGCCGTCTCGAGCTCGACCTGCTGGCCGACGCCCATCGCATCCGTCCAGCCCACCGTGACCTGGATCCGCTTGAACTCGTTGTTCTCCACATGGTTCGCCGCGGTGTCGCCGGTGTCGCCCACCGCCGCGAAGCTGCCGCCAGCGTCTGGATAGGCAAAGCGGTCGATCGTCCAGGACCGGGTGTACGCGACGCCATCGATGGTCACCGCCGCATCGTTCCCGTCGGCGAACGACTGGAATTCCTCGCGGTCGCGGTAGCCCTCGAAGAACTCGACCTTCTCCGTGGCCAGCGCGAGCGCGGCCGACTGGGCCCGCGACTCCGCGCCAGCCTTGAACAGCGCGCTCTGCAGCGCGGCCAGCGACAGCAGGCCGAAGCTCATCACCACGACCGAGATCAGCACCTCGATCAGGCTGAACCCATCTGGACGGCTTGGAATTCGATTCATGTGCAGGACCTCAGAACGCGGTGCCGGCGTCGAGCCAGGAGCCGGCAACCCGGCCGAAGCGCGCGCTTGCGGGCAGCTTGTGGGTATCGCCACTGACCGACGTATCGTCGTAGACCACCGTGATGCCGCCGCTGATCTCGACATCGCCCTCGACGATCATCGCGCCGAAGATCTTGATGTCGCCGTTGCCCTTGACCTGGGCCGTGTTGTCGTCGCTGTGAACGAACAGCATGCCGTAGATGATCGAGTTGCTGTTCAGCTGCAGGTCCGTGCCCGAGGGCTGGTGGATCACGACGATCGCCGGATTCTCCGGCGTGCCGACGTCGTTGGGGATGTCGGTGCAACCGGTGGGCACGTAGATGATGCCGGACGAGGCGGTGGTCAGCTCCGCGCAGGAAGCCACTTCCTCCGCATCGAATTCCTCGCGCATCGCATAGGCGACGCAGTTCTCGTCCCCGCCGTCCCCGCAGTTCTCGAGGGTGATGCCGACGGCACCCTCCGCTGCCTGGTAGTCCACGTTGAAGGTGAACTCGAAGAGCGAGTCGTCGGTCGGGTCCGTGGGCTTGTCCAGCTCGTTGCCGGCGGCGTCCTCCCCAGGGAAGAACTGGATGTCGGGGAGCACGCCCACGCCCCCGTCCTTGTCGACGATGTCCTCCATCTCGCGCTTGATGGGCCCGATATGGCCGGACAGGAACTGCGAGCTGCTGCCGCCGTTGCACGTGCAGTCGTCCGTGGTGGCGCAGGTGGTCTTGAGTTCGTCCTCGGGCGTTCCCTTGAGGAAGTCGCCGATGTGGCAGGTGGTCACGCTGCCGTTGGTATCGACGTCGGCATCGTTCGGCGTCCAGATCGACGCCGGCAGTCCGTAGCCACCCGCATTCGGCGCGGCGACGATCTGCGCATTGCCGAGGCCCTTGACGAGGCCGCTCGCAACCAGGGGCACGGCCGCGCTTGGCACGAAGGTGTTGTACGTCGCCCAGGATTCCTTGACGACCGCATCGGCGCCTTCCCCGGTGAGCGTCGCCTGGCCGACCAGGGTCAGCGCGATCCGGTTGCCGGACGCCGGCTCCAGGTCGCAGTGCACGTTGGCCATGTCGGTCGTGTCCAGCCGGCACAGCAGCGCGCCGACCGTCGTGTCGGCGGCGAAATCCGCGGCGCCGCCGACGCCGTCCTCGACCTGCGCGGCGGCCGGGATGACCGAGGTGTACGGAAGCTCCCACGACCCCGCCGTGGTGCCGTCGGTCGTCCAGAAGTACAACTGCGCGCGGCGGGTCACGTCGCGCTCCGACAGGCAGGGATGGCCGGCCGGGAATTCGGCGTCCAGCGCAGCGGCATCGGCCGTGCCGACGTCGGAGCATTCCGCCCAGTGTTCGCTGCCGGCCGCGAACCAGCCGAGGTCGGCGACGTCGTCGGAGATGAGCCGGCCACGGTTGGCCTTGAGGTACTCGCCCGCCAGCGCCAGCGCGTATTCCGAGGACTGCTCGGCGATGCGCGCGCGGTTCTGGTTGGTGGTGGTGCGCTGCTCGAAGTAGCCGACGCTGGTCGAGAACAGCACCATCGCGGTCATGATGACCAGCAGGATGAGGGTCACCGCGAGCGTGCTGACGCCGCGCTGCAGGCTGGGATTCGTCATGGGTGGCATCCGGGTCATGGCGTGGGCGCCTCGCTGCAGTCGTCGACCAGCGCACGCAGGCAGTTGGCGCGCACCTTCACGTTGGAGGCGACGGTGCGCGACGTGGCGGGATCGCTGCGCAGGTGGCCGGTCAGGGTGAAGCTGATCTCGCGGATCTGCATCGGCGTGTAGCCGGTGGCGGTGATCTCCTGCACGCCGTGGCTCGATGAACTCGGATCGTCCACCACGCCGTCCCCGTCGCTGTCGACCATGCCCTCGGCATCCAGGACGAACGCTTCGACATCGATCGACCGCGGATCGCTCAGGGCGCACCATCCGCTGGCCGCGCAGGGGACCGGGAACTTGGTGTAGTCGGGACTGGCGCCCGCGCAGGATGGCGCGCCCGCGGCGCTGCTTTCGCCGACCTCGATCACGCCGACCGTCTCCCCGCCCACGGTGGCCGTGGCGCGTCGGATGGCGCGGATTTCCTGGTTGGCCAGGTCGATCTGCCCCGGGTTGCCGGGGCTGCGGTCGTACGCATAGACGATGCAGTGGCTGCCGGCGGTGGCGGTATCGACCAGCAGCGGGGAAAACTCGGAGAACTCCGTGGACGACGACGAGGCGACATAGTCCATCGCGGACTCGTCGTAACCGGCCCGGCGCAACTCCTCGCTGATATGCAGGCTGATCGAGCGCAGTTCCTGGGTCAGCCTCGCCGCCATCACGTAATCGGAGTTGGCCCGCACGCTGGTGACGGTGAACGCCAGCAGTGCGCCGAGGACCACCATCCCGGCCACGAGGCCGACCATCAGCTCGACCATGCTGAAACCGGCACTGCGCAGGCGGGCGTTCACAGCGAGCACCTGCGCTCGGTGAAGCGCGGCATCTTGTCAGGTGCATCGGCCGGTTCGCAGGTCATCGCCCTGCCCCGGGTGTCGACGTAGAAGTTGAGCCGGTAGTCGCTGCCGCTGGGGCCCTGGAGCGCGATCCCGCCCCAGTCGCTGCTGTCGGTGATCCCGCCGCGCTTGGGATCGATCACGACCACGCCGGTGTCGTTCCCGAGCGTCGGCGCGGCGACCGCGGTCACGCCGCTCCAGCCGCCGGTCGCCCCGGGATGGACCGCGACATTGCAGAAGCCGGCCGCGGACGCATCCGCCTCGAAGCAATCGCACGCGGTGCTGTCGGCCGGATTCGTGGTGGTGCTGACGCCCAGGCAGAAGTCGCCGGACGCATTGACGAGGCTGACCTTCAGCAGGTCGTCCCGGCGCAGTGCCTCGAACCGTGCCTCGTTCCAGGCCGACGTGAGCTGCTCGCCCACGCCCTCCAGGACCGTCCGCTG
>CAMPJU010000093.1 GCA_946886995.1 uncultured Lysobacteraceae bacterium | reverse complement strand
GCGATGGATGGAAAGGGGCCACGGGGGCATCTCGCGCGCTGGCGTTTCGGCACCGTGGAGGTGGACGAGAGCGTCGCGACGGTCCGGCGAGGGGAGGAACTGGTCTCCCTCGACAGGAGCAGCTACGACGTCCTGCGCGCCCTGCTCCGCAATGCGGGCGAGGTGGTGACCAAGGACGAACTGCTGGAGGCCGGATGGCCCGGCCGGGTGGTCTCCGAGAACTCGCTGGCCAAGGCGATCAGCAGGCTCCGCGCGGCACTGGGCGAAGAGGCCGCTACGTTGCGCGTGGTGCATGGCTACGGATACCGCCTGGCGACCACCGTGGCGATCGAGGCAGTGCCGCCCGGAGTCGATCCCGTCGCGCCTCCCACCCTTGCGCACCTGCACCCGGGGGACGAGGTTCCGCAGCGCCCGGGGTGGCGGCTGCTGCGACGGATCGGAGAGGGGGCGTCCGGGATCATCTGGCTCGCACGGTCGGACGCAGGCGAGAGTCGTGCGCTCAAGTTCGCCGACAGTCTCGAAGGGGTCCGCTGCCTGAAGCGGGAGATCGCCCTGGCGCGGTACCTGGCCTCGGTCGGGGATGCAGGCGCGGGCATCGTCCCGGTGCTGGGCTGGAACCTCAGCCACGCGCCGTTCTTCCTCGAGCTGCCCTGGATGGAAGCGGGGAACCTCCACGACTGGGCCAGGGACCGGGGCGGGCTCGCCGCCATCCCGCGGACCGACCGCATCGACCTGTGCGTCCAGCTGTGCGAGGCGGTCGCGATCCTGCACAAGGTCGGCGTCATCCATCGCGACCTGAAGCCCGAGAACATCTATCCGGTCCGTGATCCGTCCGCACCGGGCGGGTGGCGCATGCTGCTCGCGGACCTCGGCGCCGGGGACACGACATCCTCGCCGCAGCTGGCGGCACTCGGGATCACGATGAGCGTGCTGGACAGCGTGACGGGCGAGGGCGCGTCACGGTATCCGGGGAGCCTGCTGTACATCGCGCCGGAAGTGGTCGCCGGCGAAGCCCCGACCCAGCGAAGCGACGTCTTTGCCCTCGGCGTGCTGTTGTTCCAGCTCGCGGTTGCCGATCTGCGCAGGACCCTTGCACCCGGCTGGGAGTCCGACGTCGAAGATCCGCTCCTGTGCGAAGACATCAGGCTGGCTGCCGCGGCCAATCCCGCGCGACGCGTGGTGGACGCCCACGGGCTGGCCGATCGGCTGCGTTCACTCGAGGCCAGAAAGGAGAGGCGCGAGGCGGAAGAGCGGCAACACGCGGCACTGGCACGACAGGCCCGCGAGCTGGACCGGCTGCGCAGGCGCCGCAAGTGGCTGGCAGCGGGCACCGCTGTCCTGGTGGCCGTCCTGTCGCTGTCGCTCTGGCAGCAGCATCGCGTCGGTCGCGCACATGCGCTGGCGCGGGCCGCGGCGGCCGATGCCAATGCGCAAAGCGAGATCTCCGAGGCGGTGGTCGAGTTCCTCACCCGGGACGTCCTGAAGCAGGGCGACCCCTACGCCAGGAGCGAGGCGCCCGAGACGATGCGCGACGTGCTCGACCGCGCGGCCGGCACCGTCGAACAGCGTTTCGCCGGCCAGCCAAACGTCGCGGCAGCCATTCACGGCACGCTCGGTGGCGCGTACGAAGGCCTGAACGATTTCGCACGTGCGGTATCGCATTTCGAACGCCAGGTCTCGATGCTGCGCGGCGTCCGTCCGCGCGATGCCGATGCGATCGCCGACGCGAGTGCCCGGCTGTGCGCCGCGTGGCACTGGGAAGGCACGCTGGCGCAGGCATGGGCGAGTTGCCGCCAGGCGCGGGCCGACTTCGTCGCCGCTGGCCGCGAGCCGGCCCTCCCCGAAGTGTTCCTGTCCCTGGCCGACAGTCGCGAGGGCCGCTACCGCGATGCGTTGGCGCGCCTCGAGTCCTGGATGCCGGCCATCCAGCATTCGAACGACGCGGAGCTGCGGGGGTTCGCGCTGTCCTTCGCCGCGATCTACACCTCCCGCCTGGGCGAGCTGGAACGGCATGAGCGGATGACCCGCGAACTGCTCGCGCTCCACGAATCCGGCGGGGACGGCATGGACCTGGCGTGGGCGCTCACCTACCACGGCAACGCCCTGCTGCTGCTCGGACGCGAGGGCACCGGCCTGGACCACCTTGCGCGCGCCCGCGCCATGTTCGAGAAAGTCGGCGGCAACGGGCACCCGCACGCGGGTGCGCCGCGCGTTCGCCTCGCCGCACACTTCCTGCGCACGGGGCAATGGGAGAAAGTCCTGGCGGAGGCGCGCCCGAACTACGAGTCGCTGCTGGACAGGACCGGGTGGCAGAACTGGACCATCTATGCCGCCTTGCAGACGATGGAGGCCGAAGCGCGCCTCGGGCATCGGGATGCCGCGACGCGCGTCATGGCGGACTTCCAGGCAATGGCAGGGAACGGCATGGACCAGGAGTTCCCCTATCTCCGGGAACCCCACTGGCTCGGCATGGCCCGTACCTGGATCGCACTGGGGGATGCGGCGCGGGCCGAACAGTTCATCGGCAGGCTCGAGGCGCTTGCCGGAGAGCCCGACGGGAATCCCCTCCTGCGTGGCGACATCGCCTGCCTTCGCGGCGAACTGGCCCGTTTGCGCCGCGACGCCGCCACCGCGCGTGCGCGCGCGGAGCAGTGCCGGGAGCTCATCGCGGCGATCGCTCCGGCGGACAGCGCGCTGCTGTCCTGGCCCGATCGACTCGCGCGTTCCGTGGCCCCATCGCGGCCGGGCACGGTCGCGGCGCCGTGACGCGTCACGCCGGTTCGTCGGGGATCAGCGCGCTTTCCAGTCGGGAGATCAGGTCCTTGAGCAGCAGCTTGCGCTTCTTCAGGCGCTTGACCGCCAGCTCGTCGGCCTGGATGTCCTGCTGCAAGCGCAGGATCGCGACGTCCAGGTCGCGGTGTTCCAGCCGCAATTCGGCGACGCGACGCTGCATCGCGGCGAGTTCGGCGGGGTCCTGGGTCCGGGTCACGACGCCAGCTTAATGCGGTGCCACGCGGGGCGTCAGCGGTGTCCGCCCGGCTAGAATGTTCGACCGCCCCGCCCGTGCTCTCCCGCCCCGGAACGATGCCCGATCACGCAATTCCGATCCCGCTTGCCGAGCCCGCCACCCGCGTGCGCCGGGCCGCGCACGAGGCGAACCGCCTGGCCCGTCGCCTGCGCCACCAGGTCGGCCGCGCGATCGCCGACTTCGGGATGATCGAGGACGGCGACAAGGTGATGGTGTGCCTGTCCGGCGGCAAGGACAGCTACACGATGCTGGACGTGCTGCTGCAGCTGCAGAAGAAGGCACCGGTGTCGTTCTCGATCACCGCGGTCAACCTGGACCAGAAGCAGCCCGGGTTCCCGGAGCACGTGCTGCCCGACTACCTGCGCTCGCTCGGCGTCGACTTCCATGTCATCGAGCAGGACACGTATTCGGTGGTGTCGCGCGTCGTGCCCGAGGGCAAGACGATGTGCTCGCTGTGTTCGCGACTGCGGCGCGGGGCGCTGTACACGTACGCGGCGGAGCATGGCTTCACCAGGATCGCGCTCGGGCATCATCGAGACGACCTCGTCGCCACCTTCTTCCTCAACCTGTTCTTCCACGCGAAGCTGAGCGGCATGCCGCCCAAGCTGCTGTCGGACGACGGCCGGCACGTGGTGATCCGCCCGCTCGCCTACGTGCGCGAAGACGACATCGCCGCGTACGCGGAAGCGAAGGCCTTCCCCATCATCCCGTGCAACCTGTGCGGCTCGCAGGAGAACCTGCAGCGCAGGCAGGTCGGGCGGATGCTCGACGCGTGGGAGAAGGAGTCGCCCGGACGGGTCGAGACGATCGCCCGCGCGCTCGGCGACGTCCGGCCCTCGCAGTTGTCCGATCCGAAGCTGTTCGACTTCCTCGCGCTGGGTGCGCGGGGCGGGGCCCTGCCGGATGCGCACGGATGGCTGGCGGGCGCGCCGCACGACGATTGACTTCTGTTCGACCTTTCGCGGCCCACGCCGCCCAACTGACTGGAATTCGATGTTCTTTCGCAACCTGACGTTCTTCCGCTTTCCCGCCACGCTCGACCTGTCCGACCTCGAAACCAGGCTCGCCGCCCATGCGCTCAAGCCCGTGGGGCCGATGGAGCTGTCCTCGCGCGGGTTCATTCCCCCGTTCGGCCGCGATGCCGGCGCATTCACGCACGCCATCGGCGATGCCACCTGGCTCAGCGTCGGCAGCGAGGAGAAGCTGCTGCCCGCCGCGGTCGTCAACGACCTGCTGCAGAAGAAGCTGGCCGAGATGGAGGAGCGCGAAGGCAGGCGTCCCGGCGGTCGCACGCGCAAGCGGATGAAGGACGACCTGGTGCACGAGTTGCTGCCGCGCGCCTTCGTCCGCCCCGGTCGCACCGATGCGATCCTCGACCTCGAGCACGGGATCTGCGTGGTCGATACGTCATCGCGCAAGCAGGCCGAGCACGTCGCATCGGAGATCCGCAACGCGCTGGGCAGTTTCCCCGCGCTGCCGCTCAATGCCGAAGTGGCGCCGCGTTCGGTGCTGACCGGCTGGATCGCCGGCGAACCGCTGCCCGACGGCCTGTCGCTGGGCGACGAATGCGAGCTCAAGGACGCCGCCGACAAGGGCGCGGTGGTGAAGTGCCAGCGCCAGGAACTGCTGTCCGACGAGGTGGCCCGGCACCTGGAGGCGGGCAAGCAGGTCACGCGCCTGGCGCTGGTGCTCGACGACCACGTCTCGTTCGTGCTCGGCGAGGACCTGGTGGTGCGCAAGTTCAAGCTGCTGGAAGGTGCGGTCGACGGACTGGAATCGACCGAACGCGACGACCTGCACGCCGAACTCGACGCGCGCTTCGCGCTGATGTCCGGCGAACTGAAGCGCCTGTTCGCCGTGCTCGAGCCGGCGCTGAAGCTCGGCCGGGTGGACGGATGATCGGCGTGGCGACGCTGCGGGTTCAGGGTCGCGGCTGACGCGGCTCCTACAATCCGGCCATGCCCCGATTGTTCCGACTCCTGGCGCCGCCGCGCGCGATCGAGCGCGACAGCTTCCCGTTGCAGCTCGACGACGGTCGCACGATCGAGGTCGCGCGCGTGCGCCATCCGCGTGCGCGGCGCCTTCGCCTGTCGGTCGACGAACGCGGTGCGCGCCTGACCCTGCCGCCGCGGGCGAGCCTGGCCAGCGGCGAGCGGTTCGCGGACGAGCAGCGGGCCTGGGTCGCGGCGCAACTGGAGCGCTTCGCGCCGGCCGCGGCGGTGGGGCTGGTGCCGGGCGAGACCGCCTGGTTGCCGCTGCGCGGCGGGCTGGTGCCGCTCGAGTGGCGGACAGGTCGCTACGCCAGCGTCCGCGACGGGGACGGCGCGGTCGTCGTCGCACTGCCGGCAGGTGCGCCCAGGACTGCGCTGGTCCGCGCTCTGCGCGACTTCTACGAGGCGCAGGCACGCGCGGACACGGGACGGTGGCTGGCCCGCCACCTTGCCGGGCTGCCGCGCGCCCCGCGCCGGGTGCGCTTCCGGCCCATGTCCTCGCAGTGGGGGTCGCTGTCCCCCGACGGCACCGTGTCGATGGACCTGGCACTGGTGCTCGCCCGGCCCTCGGCCTTCGAGTACGTGCTCGTCCACGAGTTGTGCCACCTGGTCCGGGCGGACCATTCGCGCGCGTTCTGGCATGAGGTCGAAGCGCGGTTCCCGGCCTGGCGCGCCGAACGGGACTATTTCCACGCGGAAGGGCGGGCACTGAAGGCTGCATTGCGCGCGTTGCTGGCCTGAAGCGGTCGCTGCCCGCGGCGGGCCCGCCCGACGGACGGTGGCCCGGAACGCCCGGGCGCCGCGTTTGACAGGAAGCGCGTTCGAACGGCTTCGGGCGCCCTGTTCCGAGG
>CAMPJU010000092.1 GCA_946886995.1 uncultured Lysobacteraceae bacterium | reverse complement strand
GCCTCGCCAGCCACCTCGCCGCAGTGGCAGCGGGGGCAGGTCATTCCCCGCGGAACGCGGGCTTGCGCCGTTCGAGGAAGGCGGTCGTGCCTTCGCGCATGTCGGCGGTCGAGCAGACCAGGCCGAATTGCACCGTTTCGTACGCGAGCCCCTCGTCCAGCGCGCATTCGCCACCGACGTTGACGCATTCGAGGATGCCCCGCAGTGCCAGCGGTGCGGATTCGGCGAGCTGGCCAGCGAGTTTCATGGTTTCCGATTCGAGGTCCGCCGTCGCGACCACGCGATTGACGATCCCCAGTTGCAATGCGCGTTCCGCATCGACCTGGTGGCCCAGCAGGCAAAGCTCCAGGGCAGCCGCACGCCCTGCCAGCCGCAGGAGGCGCTGGCTTCCGCCAAAGCCGGGAATGATCCCGAGGTTGATCTCCGGTTGCCCGACCCTCGCGGTATTCGCGGCGATCCTCAGGTGGCAGGCCATGGCGAGTTCCAGTCCGCCACCGAGGGCAAATCCGTTCACCATTGCAATGACGGGCTTGGGCAGCTGTTCGATACGGCGTAGAAGCTGTTGCCCGAGCACCGAGAAGTCGCGGGCCTGGGCCGCGGTCAGGCGGCTCATGTGGGCGATGTCGGCGCCGGCGACGAATGCCTTCGGTCCAGCGCCGGTCAGGACCACGCAGCGCACGGAGGGGTCGTCCGCCGCCTCGTGGAAGGCCACGCCGAGCGCTTCGATGGTGGCCACGTCCAGGGCGTTCAGCTTGTCCGGGCGATTGACGGCGATGATGCGGATCGCGCCACGGTCGGCGGTGGTGACGGGAGGGGTCTCGGGTCCAGTCATGGGCGTGAAGATGAATGTCGGTGAAGGGAGGGATGGAGGCCCGGAACTTGTCCGCGGGACGCCGGTCAGAGTCCCGGTCGTCGGTGGCGAGAGGCCCCTGCGACAGCTATCCTAGCGCGTCCATTCGGGCTCGAACGCGCGCCCGAACATCCCTGGAGGTTGGAATGAAGTTGCGTCTGCTCGCTGCCACCCTGGCGGCACTGACCCTGGTCGCCGGCACCGCCGTCGCGCAGGACACCACGACGGAAAGCGGCAAGCTGAGCTACGCGCTCGGCTACGACTACGGCCAGTCGCTGCACGGCCTGATCGCCCGCGGCGAACAGATCGACATCAATGCGCTGGTCAAGGGCATCCAGGACGCCCACGCCAAGCGCGAGCCGTCGGTCCCGGCCGACCAGCTGCGCCCGGCGGTCGAGGCGTTCCAGCAGCGCGAACAGCAGCGTGGCCAGCAGGCCAAGGCCGAGTACGAGAAGGCCGCCGCCGAGAACCTGGCGCGCAGCAACCAGTACGTCGCCGAATACAAGGCGCGCAGCGGCGTCCGCTCGCTTCCGGGCGGGGCGATGGTGCGCGTGCTCGAGACCGGCACCGGCGCCAAGCCGACCATGTCCAGCACGGTCCAGCTGGAAGTCGCCGGCCCGTATCCGTGGGGCCAGCGTCCCGACCAGGCGCAGCCCGCCAAGGCGATCCCGGCGATCCCGGTCAACCAGGTCGAGATGCCCGCGATGCGCGAAGTGCTGACCCAGATGCCGGCCGGTTCGAAGTGGGAAGTCCTGCTGCCGCCGGACAAGGCGTACGGCGCGGACCCGCGCACCGGTTTCCCGCCGAACGTCGCGGTGCAGTTCGAGGTTCGCCTCGTCGGCGTCAAGTGACCGCGCGGCAACGCCGCGTGGTCATCCCCGCGAAGGCGGGGATCCAGTAATGTTCAAGGCCGTGCTCAGCCCGTGCATCGGTGTATGCACGCTGGATGAGCACGGCCTCTGTCATGGCTGCCTGCGCAGCAGCGCCGAGATCGCGCGCTGGCTGCACATGGACGACGACGAACGGCTGCGCCTGATGGAGACGGTGCTGCCCGCACGCGAGGCCAGGCGCGCTTGAACTGGCGCACGCTCGTGCAGGCCGAAGCGCTTGCCGGCGTGCTCGGCACCGCCGGTCTTGTCGTCGTCGACTGCCGCTTCAGCCTGGCCGACACGGCGCTCGGCGAGCGCGAGTTCCGCGCCGCGCACATTCCCGGCGCGCGTTACGCACACCTCGATCGCGACCTGAGCCGGCAATCCGACGACCCCCGCGATGGCCGGCATCCGTGGCCCGACCCGGACGCGTTCGCGCAGGCGATTTCCGCGTGGGGCATCGGCCCCGACACCCAGGTCGTCGCCTACGACGCCGACAACGGATCCGTGGCCGCGCGCTTGTGGTCGCTGCTGCGGTCGCACGGGCACGGCCGCGTGGCGGTGCTCGATGGTGGATGGGCGCGCTGGGTCGCGCTCGGCCTGCCCGTGGAAGCCGGCGAACCATCCGCGATTCCGACGGAGACTCCGCGGCCAAGGGTCCTGCAGGAAACCCCGCGTACGTCGCCGCTGGAACGGCTGCTGGATGCCGACGCGGTGCAGGCCCACCTGGATGCCGGCGGCCTGCTCGTCGACGCGCGCGCGGCGCCGCGCTTCCGTGGCGAAGTCGAACCGCTCGACCGGGTCGCGGGCCACGTTCCGGGGGCGGTGAACCGGCCGTTCGCCGACAACCTGGGCGAGGACGGGCGGTTCAAGTCGCCCGACCGGCTGGAGCGGGAATTCGGCGCACTCCTCGCCGGTCGCGAACCATCGGGTCTCGTCGCGATGTGCGGTTCGGGCGTCACCGCCTGCCACCACCTGCTCGCGATGGCCCACGCGGGCCTGCCGTCGGGCCGGTTGTATCCCGGTTCGTGGAGCGGCTGGATCGGCGACCCGGATCGTCCGGTCGCGCGGGACTGATCGCGTCAGGCCACCGGCTTGGTCAGCCGGGCGACCAGTGCCTGCAACCCCGCCTGCGTGTCCGGATCGGTCCAGGCATCGAGGAAGTGGTCCAGCCGGATCCGTTCCGGACGCAGCGCGGCGACCAGGTCAGCGCGCGCGATCGCGCGCGTCTCCAGCATCGGCTGGCGGGGCAGCGCGAGCAGCCCGGACAGCCAGACCAGCGCGCGCTGCGGGACTTCGTCGACCCCGACCAGTTCGTCGACCAGCCCGATCGCCAGCGCCCGTTCGGCATCCACCAGCTCGCCGGCCACCAGCAGGCGCTCGGCGCGGTAGTTGCCGACCGTTCGCCGCAACAGGTGCTGCACGCCTTCCGGCGCGACCAGTCCCACCTGCGTCTCGTTGAGGCCGATGGTGAACGGACCGCTGGCCATCACCCGGTAGTCGCAGCACAGCGTGAGCACGCAGCCGCCGGCCGGCGCATGGCCCGCGACGGCCGCGACCACCGGTACCGGGCATTCGGCCAGCGCGCGCGCGGCGGCGAAGAACGCTTCCCATGCCGACTTCAGCGCGTTGCGGTCGTCGCCCAGGCCCAGCAGGTAGGGCACGTCCATGCCGGCGGAAAACACCTTCGGGCCGCCGGAGAGCACGAGCCCGTGGGCACCTTCGGCGACCGCGGTCGCCACCGCCTCGCGCAATGCGTCGCACAGCGCCGGATTGAGTGCGTTGACCGGAGGCCGCGCCAGGCGCAGCTCGTGGATGGCACCGTCGTGGCGGATGGATTCGACGAGGCTCACAGGCGCATGCCGGCCGGCCAGCGGTAACGCACGGTGTAAGTCAGCACGGTCTCGCCATCGGCGGGCACGGGGACCTCGAACTCGGCGTGCTGGGCATCGCGGCGGGTGGCCGGCACGGAACTCGTCGTGACCTCCCAGTCGCTCCAGCGAGGCATCGGCTCGGTGACGATGATCGTCGCGTCCTCGTCCCCCGCGTTCGCCAGGGTGACCTGGAACGATTCGGTCATCGTGCGGCCTGCGCGGTCCAGGTCGAACCGCATCCGCTCGCGCTCGGCGGTGAGGTCGAACGCGGTCCCGACTTCCAGCCGGATGTCCGCGCCCTTCGGCGTGTGGGCCAGCGACGATTCGCCGAGGAATGCTTCGCCGTCGAACATGCGCACCCGGCCCTCCGGCAGCGCCCGCCCCAGGCCCGCGTCTTCGGTGTTCGCGAACTCGACGACGGCGGCGACCGGCTGGGTGCCGGTGCTGTCGTTGAAGCCGGGCTCCACCAGCGGGCGCGGTGGCAGCCAGGGCTGCAGGGCGGGCTGGGTCTCGTAGCGGCGCTCGCAGTCCACCGCGGGCACCGGCGCGAACAACGCGACGCGCTCGATGCCGCCGTTCGCCAGGTCGGTGCGGCCGGGCAGGTCATAGGCGTGGTATTCGGCGGAGCGGCGCTCCACCGGCATCGACGCCTGTTCCATCATCGGTGCGGGCGGGGGTGCCGCGACAGCAGTGGCGCGCGCGTACTTGCGGGCGTCCGGCTCGCGGTTGGGTTCGCCCGCCACCAGGGTCAGCGCCGCATCTTCGAACCGAGTGCCCGAATGGTTGACGATCATCGCGTAGCCCGTCAGTGCGAGCTGGCAGGCAGCGTCCGGGTCTTCTGCGTCCGCGATGCGCCCGACGTATTCCGCGCGCCACGCCAGGCCGCCGGTCGGGTGTTCGAACAGGAACCCCGCGGGCCCGGTCTGCTCCGCCTGCACTTCCCACCGCAACTGCGGTTCGGCACCGGGCAGGTCGGTCGTGTCGAGCACGCTGAGGCTGTCGAATTCGCGGATGACCTTGTAGCGCCCGTCCGTCAGCGCCAGGGTCACGCCGTCGCCGACGGCCACGAGGATCCCGTTGTCGGTCTGGCGCGCACCGCCCGAAGTGTGGTCCACGGCGACGCGGCGGCCGGTGGCGCGTGCGAACACTTCCTGCGCGCCCGAGAGCGGTGCCATGAAGCGCTGCGTGCCGACGCTCACCCCGGGCGTGGTCGGGCGCAGCGATGTCGCCGCGACATCGATGCCCACGGGAAACTCGCCGATCGCGACGCGGTTGGCGCCGGCCTGCAACTCGAAGCGCAGGTCGCGCTGGACCAGGGCGTGGCCGGCCTGGCCGCCGCCCTGGCCCGAGGCGAGGACGTCGTAGTTGCCGCTGTAGATGGTGAGCCGGGTGTTGCCCGCCGGTGCCTGCTGCTCGTCGCCGGTTTCGGTGGCCGTGGCGGGCGCGGCGGGTCGCGCGGCGGGCGCATCGCCGTCGTCCGCGGTGCATGCACCCAGCAGGAGGGCGGAAACCGCGCAGGCAAGCGCAAGCGGCGTCGTCGTTTGCTTCATCGAGCAGGGCTCCGGCGGGACCTGCCGGCTATCATAGGCCGATGCGAATGAATCGTGCCGTGGCCCTGGTACTGCTGCTGGGTGGGCTGATTGCCGCGCCGGGTTGCTCGCGCACCTGCCAGCCGGCGGTCCACGACGGCTGGATCCGACCGGGCCCGCCGTCGATGCCGATGCGTGCCGGCTTCGGCACGATCGTGAACGACTGCCCCGCACCTCTGGTGATCACCGGTGCGAGCAGCGCGGGGTTCGCGGATGTCTCGCTGCACGAGACCACGGAGGTCGACGGCGTCAGCCGGATGCGCCCACTGGTGGAACTGACGGTGCCCGCCGAGGGTGAAGCGGTGCTCCAGCCCGGCGGGTTGCACCTGATGCTGGCGGACCCGCGTGCCGAACTCGTCGCCGGCCAGTCGCTCGCCATCGACTTCGCGTTGCGCGACGGCGGCACCCTCCGCGGCGAATTCGAGGTGCGTTGACCGGCCTGCGGGCCGGTCGATCGTTCAGGCCGCGGACTTCCGCTTTCCGGCCTTCGTCGGCTTCGCGTCGGCCGGATCCATGCCCAGCGGCTTCGCCAGGAAGCGCCCGGTGTGCGATGCCGGCGTGCGCACCAGGTCCTCCGGCGTGCCGGTGGCGATCACCTGTCCGCCGCGATGGCCACCCTCGGGTCCCAGGTCGACCACCCAGTCCGCGGTCTTGATCACGTCCAGGTTGTGCTCGATCACCACGATGGTGTTGCCGTCGT
>CAMPJU010000091.1 GCA_946886995.1 uncultured Lysobacteraceae bacterium | reverse complement strand
TCCGAACACAGGAACCCGATCACCGCCGCCACCTCGTCCACGGAACCCGCCCGCCCCACAGGCACCATCTGCCGCACCAGTTCCGCCGGGAACGCCGCATCCGCCATCCGCCCCTGCACGACGCCGGGCGCCACCACGTTCACAGTGATCCCCCGCGACCCCATCTCCCGCGCCAGCGATTTCGAAGCCCCGTGCAATGCCGCCTTCGCCGCCGCGTAGTTCATCTGCCCCCGGTTGCCCAGCACCGCCGCCACCGACGACACGCTCACGATCCGCCCCCAGCGCCCCCGCGCCATCGGCAACAGCAACGGCTGCGTCACGTGGAAGAACCCGTGCAGCGACACGTCGACCACCCGCTTCCATTGCGTTTCCGACATGCCCGCCATCGGCGCGTCGTCATGGATGCCCGCGTTGTTGACCAGGACCTGGATCGGCCCGTCCTCCAGCAACGACTCGATGGCCGCGCGCGATGCCGCGCCGTCGGCCACGTCGAACGCCACCGCCTGTGCACTGCCGCCCTCGTGGTGGATCGCATCGACCACTGCCTGCGCGCGCCCCAGGTTGGCGTTCGCATGCACGACCACGTGCATCCCCGCCGCCGCGAGCACCCGGCAGGTCGCCCCGCCGATGTCGCCGCTTCCGCCCGTGACCAGCGCGCGTCGAAGACCGGTTCCGTTCGCCATGTGCCGCTCCCTGCTGGTGCCGCCCCCATTGTAGGAGCGGCCGGAGCGGCGCTACCGGGGTGTCGTCGCGCCGAGCATGACCGCGGCGCGGCCCTCGGCGAGCAGCGTGCCGGCATGGCTGATGCGGAAGGCGTACTGCTGGCTGTCCGGCGAATGCGCCAGCTGCTCGGCCATGCCTTCCAGCGGGCCGGGAAGGTCGTCGATGCGGTCGACGTGCAGGACCACCCCACGCAGCGCCACGAGCAATCCCGGGCGCGGCACGCCACCACCGGCCCGCGCGCGCAGCCCGCCATGGACCGCCATCGCCTGAGCGCCGTACTCGCACAGGTGCAGCGCGCGCAGCCGCCCGCCGCTGCGCAGCGGATGCGCGGGATCACGGTGGTTGTCCGCGCGCAGGACGATGCGGTCCCCGTCCCAGGACACGACCTCGTCCCACAGGCACATCGTTCCCGCGTGCGGGACCAGCGCCTCGATGGCCGCGCGCCCGCTCATGCCGGCGCGCCCCTGGCCACCGGTCGCCGGACGACCAGCAGCGCCAGCACGAAATTGCAGAGCACGCCCAGGGCCACCGTCGTGCCGATCGCACGCAGCACCGGGATGGTCGACAGCGACAGCAGCGCGAACACCAGCAGCGTCGAGGCACTGCAGGCCAGCACCGCGTGCAGCGTGCGCAACTGGTCGTCGCGGTCGTCGCCCGCATGGTCGAAGAACAATGCGTAGTCCAGGCCGAGGCCGGCCGCCAGGATCAGCGCCACCAGGTGGAAGAGCGTCAGTTCCACGCCCGCCGCGCGCAGCACCGCCAACACGAGCAACGTGGTCAGCGCCATCGGCGCCAGCACGCGCAGCGCGCGACGCGTGTCGCCGAGTGCCACGCGCACCGTGACGCCCAGCAGCAAGGCGGCGAGCGCCAGCGCCCAGAGCACCCGGCCCCGGTACGCGGCGACAAGCGACTCGGACGCCTGTTTCAGGTCGAGCAGCTCGGCGCCCGCCGCCTGCAGTGCCGTGCCCACGCCAGCGGGATCGTGCAGCCCGCTCAGCGTGACCAGCGCGGTGGTGGCACCCGCGTCTCCCTGCAGCAGCAGCCCGTCGACCCGCGACTGGAGCGGCGTCCCGGCAAGGTCTTCCGGTTGCAGCGGCGGCGCCGCGCGCGCCATGGCCACGTCCGCTTCGAAGGGCGCGAATACCCCGGCGCGGAACGCGCTGCCCGCCAGAGCCGCATCGAGCAACCCGCGCAACCGTGCCGCATCCGGCAGCGCGGCCTGGCGCGTGCGCTGGGTGGCCACGCTCGGCAGGTAGCGCGCCGCCAGGTCGTAACCGTCGATCGCGCCCCGTTCGCGCAGGTCCTCGAGGACCGGCAGCAGGACTTCGGACCGGCGCAGCGCATGTTGCACGTCGTCGCCGCGGACGATCGCCAGGTAGCGCACGTCGGGCGCCCCCAGGTCGGCCCGCAACTGCGCGTCACGCGACACCAGCGCGGCAGGCGCCGGCGTCAGCTTCGACAGGTCGTTCTCCCAGGTGGGCGACGGCGCCAGCATCGCGATCGCCAGTGCCACCACCGCCAGTGCGGCGAACCAGCCGGCGCGCGGCCGCGGCCACCGGGCCAGCATTTCCCACAGGCGCGACAGCCGTGCCGAAGCCGCCACGTCGCGCGGTGCCGGATCCAGCAGCGCGGGCAACACGAAGCGCGTCGCCAGTGCCGCCACCGCGAGTCCGGTGATGGTGAACACCGCCAGCTGCTGCAGCCCGTCGACGCCGGACACCAGGAACGTCAGGTACGCGATGCACGTCGCCACCACGCCGGTGCCGAGCGTGGGCCACAGCGCGCGGACGTTGTCCCGCGGCGACAGGCCCGGCCGCTGGTGGCTGAAGCAGTGCAGCGGATAGTCCTGGGCCACGCCGATCAACGTGAAGCCGAATGCGACGGTGATGCCGTGCACGGCGTCGAAGGCAAGTGCGACGGCGCCCAGCCCCGCCAGCCCCGCGCTGGCGAGCGGCAGCGCCGCCAGCAGCGGCGCCTTCCAGGTGCGGTACGCGAGCACCATCAACAACACGAAGATCGCGCTGCCGATGCCGCCGAGCCAGGCCGCCTCGCGCATCGTGCGTCCCGCGATCTCCACGGAGAACACGCCGGGGCCCCCCATCACCAGCCGCGCGTCGCCATCGCCGCGCACGCGTTCGAAGGCAGCGTGGACGGCGCCCACGAGCGCCTCCTGCGCAGCCGGGTCGAACCCGCCCGCGCGCGTCTGCAGCAGCAGCAATGCGCGCTTGCCCGTGGCGTCGAACCACACGCCGTGGCGGGTCTCCGGCGCGCCCGCCGGCGTCCAGTCCTCGGCCAGCGCCAGCGTTTCCAGCGTCGGGTCGGAGGGCACGAGGGGTTCGACCAGCGGCGCCGCGGGCGACCCCAGGTCCATCACCCGCGCTTCCAGCTGGGTGCGCAGCGTGCCGGCATCGAGTGGCCGGGCGTCGAAGCTCCGGGTCAGCAGGTAGCGGTAGGGGCGCAGCCGTTCGGGGATGGCCGCCAGTCCGGACGACTGTCCGTTGGCCACCACCGCGAACCGTGGGTCGGTCACCAGTGCGGCCTGCAACGCGGCCGAGTGCGACGCCAGCATTTCCGGCGGCGCACCCGCGATCGCGACCAGCAGCAGGCGCGTGCCCGGACCTTCACCGAGTTCCTCCAGCAACAGGTGCTGCGCCGGCGTGCGGGCGTCCGGCATGAAGGCGCGCAGGTCGCCGGTGGTCGGCAGGGTCCGGCCGATCCAGGCGCCCGCCACGACCAGCACGCCCAGCCACAGCAGCGCCAACGCCAGCCGTCGGCGTGCCGGCATCCGTCAGTCGCCGTGGCAGAGCGCGACGAGCGCGTCCGCGTCGGCCAGGCCGGCCGCGTCCACCGCCGCGCCCGCGAGCAGGGTCCGCTGCAGCGACCCCTCCACCGGTTGCGTCTCGATGCAACGCACTTCCGATCCGTGGCCATGCAGCACGATGCCGCGCAGCTTCGCGGCCAGCGCCGCCTCGGTGGGCACCAGCGACAGGGTCCAGTCGGCGCGGGTGCCGTCGGCGTCCACCGCGAAGTGCCGCGCCAGGGTCGCGTGGTCGCCGGCCAGCAGCGCACCGAAGCCGGCGCGCAGGCCGGCCAGTTCCGGCGCACGCGACAACGGGAACCGACGCACCTTGCCGCCGCGCTCGATCTCGATCGCGTCGTCGCGCAGCGTGGTGGTCTCCGGGTGCGGCGCGTGCACGATGCGCACCAGCACGTCGGCGACCGGCCGGCGGTACTCGCCGCTCACGCGCAGTGGCGATGCCAGCAATGGCGACTCACGCAGCTCCAGGAACGGCGTCGTGCTCGGCACCGGGCGCTCCAGCCGCGGCAGGATCCAGCCGGCGTCGACCGCCGGCTCAGCGGCCAGGCAGGGCAGGGCGGCGCAGCAGAGGATCGCTGCCAGCCAGCGGGCGTGCTGTTGGCGGGCGTTCCGCCGGCGCGTCGGCCGGGAATGATGCAGGGGCATGGTCGGTGTCCCAGAACGGATAGAAGTTGAACCAGTTGCGAGGCATCCGGCGGGCGTGATGTTCCAGCCTCGCCACGTAACGGGCGATGAGCGCGGGCAGGGCGCGGGCCCGCTCGCCCCGCGGAAGCCGCACGCCGTCGCTGAACGATTCGAACAGCAGCTCGTAGCGCCTGCCGCCGCGATACAGCCCGAATGCCAGCACCACCGGTGCCTGCAGGGCGGCGGCGAGCTGCCAGGGGGCGACCGGCCAGGGTGCCGGGTGGCCCAGGAAGGGCAGCGCGACCGCAGGCGCGCCCGGCTGCACGCGGTCGACCAGCAGCGCGACCATCGCGCCCGCGGACACCGCCTCGCCGATCGCCAGCATGATGTCCGGGCCCGGCTGGCCCGCGTCGATCACCGTAGCGGCGACTTCCGGGTCCAGCGCCTCCAGCAGTTCTGTCAGGGCCGGGTTGTGCGCACGGTCCAGCACCACCCGCAGCGGCACGTCCGGCCGCGCGCGCTTGAGCACGCGCAGCACCTCGAAGCTGCCCAGGTGCGATCCGAACAGCAGCACGCCGCGGCCCCGGTCGATCGCCGCGTGCAGTGCGTCCAGGCCCTGCACGTCGATGTCGAAACGCCCGGGCTTGCGGTCCCCGAGCAGGAACACCCGGTCCAGGATGGTCGATGCGAAACAGTGGATGTGGCGCGCGATGTCGAGCAGCGTCGCCGGGCGGCCGAGCGCGCGCGTGAGCCACTGTCGCGACGCCCGGCGTTCCGGGCCGCGCCTGGCCAGGAAATACAGGGTGATCGGGATGAGGCACGCACGCGCCATGGAGCGTCCGCCATGCATTCCGATCGCGCGGATCAGCCGGATCGCGAAACGCCCGCCGCCTTCCGGCCGGCCTTTCCACTGCGCGCTCACGACGGCGATGCCCCGGCGACGACCTCGCCCGATGCGATGGTCGCGTCGCCCCGCTTCACCACGAACTTCCAGCGTCGGTCACCGCGCTCCAGTGCGACATCGGCGGTTTCCCCTGGCAGCAGGGGCGCCAGGAACTTCACCTGCGGCAGCCGCAGCGAAGACCGCGTGCCCTGCCGTGCCTCGATGGCGTCCAGGACATGGTCCAGCACCACCACGCCGGGCACGACGGGATTGCCGGGAAAGTGCCCGGCGAGGGCGGGATGGTCGTGCGGGACGCGGAAGCGCATGGACGAGCGGCGTGGAATGGCGAGGAATGGCGCGTCGTCAGGATACCGCGACGGTCAACGCGCCAGCCCGCGCCAGAACGTCGGGTCGAGCGCGGCCAGCTTGCGCACGAATTCGCCCAGGTTGCGGTACGGCTGGTCGCGGAAGCGCGCACGGCGCCACGCGTACTCCAGCAGGAACGCGCTGCCGACGACGCCGTGGATCAGCAGGTTGGCGAACAGCGAGCCACGGGCGTCGAGCACCGGGAGCGGTGTCGGATGCCCCAGTTGCGCGAGCAGCCCCTCCGGCACGGCGAACACGGCCAGCACCAGGTTCACCAGCGCCAGCGCGAACAGCAGCGCCGCCCAGGCGCCGGTCAGCCCGCGCGTGTAGCGCTCAAGCGCCGGCTCCAGCGCCTCCACCGGCTGTTCGTGCAGCGCCGAGGCCATCCGGGTGATCAATGCCACGCGCCCCCTGCGCAGGGTGCGCGCGAACACCCAGCCCACCAGTGCGGGAAACACCACCGGCGGTGCCAGCAGTGGC
>CAMPJU010000090.1 GCA_946886995.1 uncultured Lysobacteraceae bacterium | reverse complement strand
GGCGACGGACCCGCCGACGTGATGTGGCGCAACAGCCGCACCGGCGCGAACGTGCTCTGGCTCGCCGGGAACTACTGGACCCAGCAGCCGGTGGCCCAGGTCGGCGACACGCAATGGCAGGCGGTCGATTGACCGTCGGCAAGTCGAACGACGGTCAGAAGTCCGCGTCCTTCGCCCAGCCTTCGCCCGTCCCGCGATGGATCACGTCGTCGCCGGGCAGCACCGTGCCGGCGGGGACGCCGTCCTCGCTCGCCAGGCGTTCGTAGATCGGCGCGAAGTCCGGCTCCGTCGCCTTCATCAGCTGATCGAAGCTGTCGATGACGAAATACGTCTTCTGGTACGTGTCGATGCGGTAGCGCGTGCGCATGATCCGTTCCAGGTCGAAACCCAGGCGGTTGGGCGCATCGCTCTCGAGGCAGTGGATCGATTCACCCTTGCTCGAGACGATGCCGCTGCCGTAGATGCGCAGCCCGTCGTCCTGCCGGATCAGCCCGAACTCGACCGTGTACCAGTACAGGCGGCTGAGCAGCATCAGCGCTTCCTCGCCGATGCCGTGCGCCTTGACGCCACCGTGCCCGAAGCATTCCAGGTAATCGGCGAACACCGGGTCCATCAGCAGCGGCACGTGCCCGAACAGGTCGTGGAACAGGTCCGGCTCGGACAGGTAGTCCATCTGCTCGGGCTTGCGGATCCACCACGTGACCGGGAAGCGCCGGTTGGCCAGATGGTCGAAGAACACCAGTTCCGGCAGCAGGCCCTCCACGCCGACCAGCTCCCAGCCGGTCGCCGCGCGCAGCGCCACGTTGAGGTCGGTGAACTTCGGGATCGCGTCGGGCGTCATGCCCATCGCGTCCTGTGCATCGAGGAAGGCGTCGCAGGCACGGCCCACCAGGACCTCGCGCTGGCGGCGGAACAGCGTGGCCCAGACCTGGTGGTCGGTGGCGGTGTAACCGTCCCACGGCTGCTCGACGACGCCCGTCGTGTAGACCGGGACGTAGCCCCGGTCGGTCTGCTGGTGCTCTACGCGGCGTGGTTCGTTGCTCATGGCCAGGATGTTACGCCGATCACGTTTTCAGCGTCCCGGGCCATTCGTCGGGGTTGCGTCGTCCGCGCCCGCGGACCCGGCGGTCCCTGCGAAACGGTCGCCGAAGAAGTCGCCCGCGTTCCAGGCCGGGGGCGCGTCCGCGGCGCCGACCAGCTGGCCGATCCGTGCGTTCAGCCGCGCCAGGCGGGCCGCATCGCCGTACTGGATCGGCAGGTCGGCGTCGTCGCAGGGCTGGTGGTAGCAGTTGCGCAGGAACTCGCGCATCGCCAGGTGCGGGGCGGTCGTCGCATCGGCGGCCTTGCCGGCGCTGGACGGCGCGGCGAGCACGCCGCCATCCAGGTAGACCGCCGGGATGCCGGCGCGGATGAACGCGTACTGGTCGCTGCGCACGAACACCACTTCCTCCGGGAACGGATCCGGCGACAGGGCGAGCCCCAGTTCGTCGGCCGCCTGTTCCACGACGGGTTGCAGGGTGGAATGCTCGATGCCGATCGGCACTGCGTCGCGGCTCGGCGCGAGCAGGATCGGCATGTCCATGTTGATGTTGGCGACCAGCGTGCCGCCGGGTGGAAGCGGCGGGTGCGCCGCGAACCACTCGGCACCGAGCAGGCCCTGCTCCTCGGCGGTGAGCGCGACGAACAGCAACGGGCGGCCGGGCGGCGTGTCGGCGGCCACCAGCGCGCGCGCGGCCTCGATCATGATCGACACGCCGAGCGCATTGTCGAGCGCGCCGTTGTAGATCGCGTCGCCGTCGACCGGCGCGCCGATGCCGACGTGGTCCAGGTGCGCGGTGTAGACGACGTGCTCGCGGGCACGGGTGGCGTCGCACCCGCCGCCGTCGCCACGGCCGCAGGGCAGGCGCGCGACCACGTTGCGGCTGTCGATCGGTTCGATCCGGGTGCGCCCGGCCATGACGATCGTGCCGGGCAGCTCGAACGACGTGGCGTCCCCAGCGACCACGTCGGCGTGCAATTGGGCGGCGGTCCTGCCGGTCCCGGCGAACACCGCATCGGCCGCGGCCGCACTGACCGAAGCGACCGCGCGCAGCCCCGGCGCCGTGTCGACCGGCTGGCCGCCAGCATCGCGCAGCCGAAGCCCCGGCTTGTCCCAGTTGGCCGCGGTGCGCGCCCATGGCGCGCGCACCTCGTCGTCGGCGGTGTTGACCCACAGCACGCCGATCGCGCCACGTGCCTCGAGGGTGCGCAGCTTCTCGCGGCGCGAACTGTAGAAGGCGCGCCGGTCGTTGTCGAAGGCGGCCGGTGCGCCGGGGAACACGACCGCGACCTTGCCGTCCAGGTCGATGCCGGCCAGGTCGTCATGGCCGAGCGCCGGCGCATGCACCGCCTGGCCGACGAACACCGCGGGCGCCTCGACCAGGTGCGACGGCGCGTCGAACTGCAACGCGGGCAGGAACTGGTCGCGGAACGCGAGTTCCGTCGCGGCGCCGTCACGCACGATCGCCAGCCGCGCGCCGTCCGCTTCGCGCGTCGCGCGCAGCAGCGGCACGCGCTGGAACCAGCTCCCGTCGTCGCCACCCGGCTGCAGGCCGGCCTGCCGGAAGCGCTCGGCCACGTACGCCGATGCGCGGCGGTAGCCGCGGGTGCCGGTCTCGCGCCCTTCCATCGCATCGCCGGCGAGGTGCCGGACGTCGGCTTCGATGCGCACCGCGGCGATCGGATCGACGCGCGAAAGCGCAACCCCGGGGTCCGGCTCCGGCGTGCGCGCGCATCCCGCGGCGAGCGCCGCGAAAACGATCATCAATGCACGCGCGGGCGTACGTCCGATGGCGATCCCGGAGGGGCGTTGCAAGCGCATGGCGGCTCCACGTCGGGCCGCGACGTGCGGCATGGCGAGTCTATCCGCCGGCGTCCACCATCGCGCCGCGCAGGCGCGGCCGGCCATCCAGCACGTCGGTCCAGACCAGGTGGATGCGGTCGCCCGACACCACCAGCTGGGGGAATCCCGTTCCCCGGCCCTTGCCTGCCACGCGCGCGGCCGCGATCGACGGCATGAGCACCCTGCTCCCCGGTTCGAAGCGGGCGAGCCGCAGCGACTGGCCGGACGCATCCTCGCGCAGCCAGGTCACCCATGCGCCTTGTCCGTCGGCGTCGAGCGCGACCGCCAGGCGACCCTGCACCGCGTCGCCCGAATCGGCCTCGACGGGCGCACCGAAGCTGGCACCGGCGTCGGTGCTGGCGGCGACGCGGACGCGGGGCACGCCGCCCGCGGCCGTGTACCAGGCGACGACGACGGTGTCGTCCCGCGCGGCGAGCGCCGGACCGTTCACCGGGCACGCGGGCATCCGCCAGCCGTCGGCATGGACGATCCGCGGCGGCTGCCAGTCGACACCGTCGTGGCGGACGACGGCGATGTCGCGGATCTCGTCGCGCGTGCGGTCGCGATAGGCCACGACGTGTCCGGCGCGCGTGGCCGCGGCGGCGGTCTGGCAGCAGTCGCAGGCCGAAGCATCCAGGCGGGTTTCTTCGTGGCGCGCAAACGCGGCGTCGAATCGCGCGGTGCGCAGGGTCATCATGCCGCCGCCGCCATGCCCGTCGTGCCCGCCATGCCCCCCCGCCGTGGCGCGGCCGTCCAGCCACGCGATGCCGAGCGACGACGGACCCGCGGGCCACATCGCGACGAAGCCATGTTCGGTGGGCGTGCCGTCCCGGTTGACGACGCGGGGTGCCGACCACGTCGCGCCGCCGTCGCCGGACCGGGACAGCACCACGTCGTAGGCGTAGGTCGCCGCGGCGGACTTGCGCAGCCAGTGCGCCCACAGCGCGCCATCGGGGGTGGCGGCCAGGTGTGGTGTGTCGGCCCAGTTGACGAACCAGTCGTCGCCCTCGGCGATGGTGCCTGGCGCGGACCAGCCGGCGTTCCCGTGGCGCGCGAAGCGCAGCGCATGGCCGTCGCCGCGCGGTTCGATCCACGACAGCAGCAGCGTCCCGTCCGGCGCGGTGACCAGGTCGGGTTGCGCGGCGCCGTCGGGGGCCGGGAGTTGCCATGCGGTCACATGCAGTGCCGCGGCAGCCGGCTCGGTCGTGGGCGACGCCGGGGCGGACACGCCCGAGGCCGCATCGCACCCGGCGAGGAAGCTCGCGAGGACCAGGGCCACGCCTGTCGAGGATCTGCGCATGGCGCGAGCCTACCGCGATCCCCGCCGGGGCAGGTGCCGCCAGTGGCAGGTCAGGCGGCGCGTTCGCGCCGCGCGCGCGCCAGGTGCACCAGCAGCAGTGACACCGCCGCGGGCGTCATGCCCGGGATGCGCTGTGCCTGGCCGATCGTCTGCGGGCGCACCCGCGCGAGCTTCTGCGCCACCTCGGCGGACAACCCGCGCACCCCTGCATAGTCGAACCCGTCGGGGATGGCCGTGCCCTCGTTGCGTCGCGCGCGTTCGATCTCGTCGCGCTGGCGGTCGAGGTAGCCGGCGTACTTCACCCCGATCTCGACCTGTTCGGCCACGGCGGGATCATCGACACCCGGTCCCAGCGCGGGCACGCGCATCAGCGCCGCGTAGTCGACCTCGGGCCGGCGAAGCAGGTCGCGTGCGCTGACCTCGCGGCTGACGGCGACGTCGAGCGTGGCGGCGAGCGCGCGTCCCAGTGCGTTCTCCGGCGAGGCCCAAGCGGCGGCGAGGCGTGCTTCCTCGGCCTCGATCGCCGCGCGCTTGCGCTCGAACGCGGCGAAGCGCGCGTCGTCGACCAGCCCCAGGTCGCGCCCGACCGGCGTCAGCCGCAGGTCGGCGTTGTCCTCGCGCAACTGCAGCCGGTACTCCGCGCGCGAAGTGAACATGCGGTACGGCTCGTCGGTGCCGTGCGTGACCAGGTCGTCGACCAGCACGCCCAGGTAGGCTTCGTCGCGCCGCGGAGACCAGCCGTCGCGCCCCTGCGCCAGGCGCGCGGCATTGATGCCGGCGAGCAGTCCCTGCGCCGCGGCTTCCTCGTACCCGGTCGTGCCGTTGACCTGGCCGGCGAAGAACAGCCCGGCGACGGCCTTGGTCTCCAGCGTCGCCTTCAGTCCGCGCGGGTCGAAGAAGTCGTACTCGATCGCGTAGCCCGGACGGGTGACGTGCGCGCGTTCGAACCCGCGGATGGAGCGCACGAGTTCCAGCTGCACGTCGAACGGCAGCGAGGTGGAGATGCCGTTCGGGTAGATCTCGACGACGTCCAGCCCTTCGGGTTCGACGAACACCTGATGCGAGGCCTTGTCGGCGAAGCGCACCACCTTGTCCTCGATCGACGGGCAGTAGCGCGGGCCGGTGCCCTCGATCGCGCCGCTGTACAGCGGCGAGCGGTCGAGCGCGCCGCGGATGATGTCGTGCGTGCGCTCGGTGGTGTGGGTGATCCAGCAGGACACCTGGCGCGGATGGTCGTCGCGGCTGCCCAGGAACGAGAACACCGGGCGCGGGTCGTCGCCGGGCTGCTCGTCCATCACCGCGTAGTCCAGGCTGCGCCCGTCGATGCGCGGCGGCGTGCCGGTCTTCAGGCGGCCGACGTCGAACGGACCTTCGCGCAGCCGCCGTGCGAGCGTCGTCGCCGGGGGTTCGCCCGCACGCCCCGCCGCATGCGTCGCCTGCCCCACGTGCACCTTGCCGGCGAGGAACGTCCCGGCGGTGAGCACCACGGCGCGCGCGTCGAAACGCAGGCCGTCGCGCGTGACCACGCCGGACACCCGGCCATCGTCGAACACGATGTCGTCGACCGCCGCCTGGAAGATCGACAGCCCCGGCTGGTGCTCGACCGCCCGCCGCACGAACGCGCGGTACAGGTTGCGGTCCGCCTGGCAGCGCGTCGCGCGGACGGCGGGACCCTTGCTCGCGTTGAGTCGCCGCCACTGGATGCCGGCGGCGTCGGCCGCGCGGCCCATCAGCCCACCCAGTGCGTCGATCTCCTTGACCAGGTGGCCCTTGCCGATGCCGCCGATCGCCGGGTTGCAGCTCATCGCGCCGATCGTCTCCACCGCATGGGTGAGCAGCAGCGTGCGCGCGCCTGGACGTGATCGTCGTCGGTGCCGGCATGGCCGC
>CAMPJU010000089.1 GCA_946886995.1 uncultured Lysobacteraceae bacterium | reverse complement strand
TGCTGGTCGGGATGCTCGGCTCGATGGCGAGCTTCTACCACAACGACCTGGACCTTGATGATCCCGAGCAGCGCCGCCTCGCCGCGGTGCGCCTGATCGCGAAGGTGCCGACGATCGCGGCGGCCTGCTACCGCTACTCGATCGGCTGGCCGCTGCGCTACCCGCGCAACAACCACGAATACACCACGCGCTTCCTGCACATGCTCAAGGAAGTGCCGGCCGAGCCGCTCGAGCTCAGCCCCGTGGCCGCCCGCGCGATGGACCTGCTGTTCATCCTGCACGCCGACCACGAGCAGAACGCGTCGACCTCGACCGTCCGCCTGGTCGGTTCCACCGGCGCCAACCCGTACGCCTGCGTGGCCGCGGGCGTGGCCGCGCTCTGGGGCCCGGCGCACGGCGGCGCCAACGAGGCGGTGCTGGAGATGCTGCAGGAGATCGGCCGCCCGGAAAACGTGCAGTCGGCGGTCGACCGCGCGAAGGACAAGGACTCCGGCTTCCGCCTGATGGGCTTCGGCCACCGCGTGTACAAGAACTTCGACCCGCGCGCCAAGATCATCCGTGCGATGTGCCACGAGGTGCTCGACGACCTGGGCGTGGACGACCCGCTGCTCGACGTCGCCATGCGCCTGGAAGAGGCCGCGCTGAAGGACGACTACTTCGTGCAGCGCAAGCTGTACCCGAACGTCGACTTCTACAGCGGCATCATCTACAAGGCGCTGGGCATCCCGACCGAGATGTTCACCGTGATGTTCGCGATCGCGCGCACCGCCGGCTGGGTCTCGCACTGGCTCGAGCAGCAGGACGACCCGGAGAACCGCATCGGCCGTCCGCGCCAGGTCTATACCGGGCCGGCCAGCCGCGACTACGTGCCCGCCGCGAAGCGCTAGCCACCCTGTCGTCCCCGCGAAGGCGGGGACCCATGACCGCCGCCGTGGATTCCCGCCTTCGCGGGAATGACGATCAGGATGCTTCGTAGCCGGAGATCTCCTCCTCGGCCAGCAGCTCGCGCAACTGCGCGGCCGAGGCGCGGCGCATCGGCTTTTCGTCCACGCCCGACAGGGGTGCCTGCCGCAGCACGTCGTGCGGCAGCACGGTCAGGTCGAAGGTCAGTTCGTCCGCGCTGAACAGCCACACCGGGAATTCCGACTGCCGGTTGCGGTCCAGGCGCACCAGGCGGCTGCGTGATTCCGCCGGGATCCCGTGCTCGTCCAGGAAGCGCGGCACCGCGTCCGCATCGTCGTCGTGCAGCTGCAACTGCACCGGTGCATGCGCGTCCGCGGTGCCGTCTAGCACGGGCCCGACCAGCCGCGGCGAGAAGCCGACGAAGAACTCCAGGGCACGCAGCGCGGCCTCCCGCCGGATGCGCAGTCCCTCGGCCGTCGCATCGCCCTGGAACAACCGCTGGTATTCGCGCAGCGCATCCTCGATCTCGCGGTTGCGCGGCAGCGATGCGTCGTCGTGGATGCCCAGCCGCTCGGCGGCCTTGAGCTTGGCCTGGTGGTAGTCGCGGATGCCGCTCTCGGCCATCAGCCGTGCGGCCTCGGTGGCCAGGCGATGCCGCCGTTCCCGGGTGCGGGTCAGCGCGTGGGTATGCGCGTGGGGGCGGGCGTGGTGCATGGGGCGTACCTCCGCGCGTGGCCTTGCCCGACTCTACTCCATCAGAAGATGTCGAACGCCTCTTCCTCGGCGGCCGCGTCCTCGCTGTAGGTGTTGTAGACCTGGACCCGGTCCATGTCCTCGGTCTTCACCCACTCGGCCAGGCCGGTGCTGCCCTCGGGCAGCAGGCGCCCGCCGGGACCGACCGACACCCGGACCATCCCGTCCGGCGGCACGAGCTCGACCTGCTCCCGGTCCTCGAGCGCGACGCGCATGTAGTCGATCCAGATCGGCAGGGCCGCGCGGCCGCCGTACTCGCCCCGGCCCAGGCTCTTGAAGTCGTCGCGCCCGACCCAGACGGTGGTCACGACGTCGGCGCCGAAGCCGGAGAACCACGCGTCACGGTGCTCGTTGGTCGAGCCCGTCTTGCCGCCGACGTCCTCCCGGCCGAGCACCTTGGCGCGCACGCCCGTGCCGCGCTGGACGACGTCCCGCAACATGGAATTGACCTGGTAGGCGGTGCGCTCGTCGATCGCGCGCGGCGCGAGCACGGCGCCTTCCGCCAATGCCCCTGCATCCGCCCTGCCGGCATCGCCCGCTTCCGGCGTATCCGACGCATCGGCGGGATCGGGCGCCGCGGCGACCGGCGGACCCAGGTTGAAGCCGTCCACGACATTCGACGCGCGCACTTCCTTGCCGGCAGTGGCGCCCGGCGCGCAGCTGGGGCACGCGACCGCCGGCTCGGCCTTGTACACGAGGTTGCCGTCGCGGTCGCGCACTTCGTCGATGAACCACGGGGTGGTGCGAAAACCGCCGTTGACGAACGCGGTGAACCCGCGGGCCACGGTCAGCGGATGCACGGACGCGGTGCCGAGCGACATCGACAGGTTGGGCGGCAGCTCTTCCTTGTCGAACCCGAAGTGGGTGATGTACTGGCGCGCGTAGTCGACCCCGATGGCGTCGAGCAGGCGCACGGACACCAGGTTGCGCGACTGCACCAGTGCCTCGCGCAGGCGCATGGGGCCCTTGAAGTCGCCGCTGTCGTTCTGCGGCCGCCATTCCTCGCCACCGCGCTGGCGGAACACGACCGGTGCGTCGAGCACGATGGACGCGGGGTTGAAGCCGCGCTCGAACGCGGCGGCGTACAGGAAGGGCTTGAAGCTCGAGCCGGGCTGGCGTTCGGCCTGGGTCGCACGGTTGAACTTGCTGCCGTTGAAGCTGAAGCCGCCGGAAAGCGCCAGCAGGGCGCCGTTGTCGGCGTCCAGCGACACCAGCGCGACCTGGGCCTGGGGGATCTGCTCCAGGAGATATTCGGCGTCCGCGTCCGCCGGCAGCGGAACGTCCTCGCCGACGGTCGCGGTGGCCGCGCCGGCCTCGGCCTCGTCCTCTTCGGCGGGCGCGTCTTCCACCACCAGCCGCACGCGCACCAGGTCGCCGCGTTCCAGCAGCGCGCCCGGGCTGCGGCCCGTCCAGCGGCTGGACTCGCTGTCCAGTTCGACTTCGCGGCCGCCGCGCAGGACCACCCGCGCGCGCGGCCCGTCCGTCGACAGCACCAGTGCCGGCAGCAGCCCGTTCTGCGTCTCGACCGTGCGCAGGTGGCCCGCGGCCTCCGCGGCGGTGGCGTCCGGGGGCAACTCGATCTCTCGCTCGGCGCCCCGCCAGCCGTGGCGATGGTCGTATTCGGCCAGCCCGTTCCGGATCGCCTGGTCCGCGGCGGCCTGCAGCTCGGCATCGAGCGTCGTGGTGACGTGGTAGCCGCGCACCAGCACGTCCTCGCCGAAGCGCTCGATCATTTCCAGGCGCACCATCTCGGCGACGTAGGGCGCGTACGCCTCGATCGGCCGCTCGTGCGGTGCGGCGTGCATCGGCGCGGCCTGCGCGGCCCGCATCTCGGCGTCCGTGATGAACCCGAGTTCGGCCATCCGCTGCACGATGTAGTCGCGTCGGATCCGGTTGCGCTCCGGATTGGCGACGGGATTGCCGCTCGACGGGAACTTGGGCGTGCCCGCGAGCGTGGCGACCTCGTCCAGGGTCAGCGCGTCCAGCGACTTGCCGTAGTAGAACTCCGCGGCGGCGGCGATCCCGTAGGCCCGGTTCCCGAAGAAGCTCTTGTTGAGGTACAGCTCGAAGATCTCGTCCTTGCTCAGCTCGCGCTCCATCTTCAGCGCCAGCAGCATCTCGGCGAGCTTGCGGGTGTAGCTGTACTCCGAGGTCAGGTAGAACTGGCGGGCGACCTGCTGGGTGATCGTGGAACCGCCGGGCACGCGCTCGTCGTCGGTCGTCGCCAGCAGCCAGATCGCGCGGGCGACGCCCTTGTAGTCGACGCCGGGGTGCTCGTAGAAGCGGTTGTCCTCGATCGCGATGAAGGCCTGCTTGATCGTGTCGGGAACCTCGCCGATCCGGACCGGATAACGCCGCGTCTCACCAAACAGTGCGATCAGCTCGCCGTCCCGCGCATGGACGTAGAGGGGCTCCTGCAGCTCGACCGAACGGAGCGTGTCCACGTCCGGCAGCTTCGGGACGATCATGAAATAGAGCACGCCCGCGGCGAGCAGCCCCAGCAGGGTGACGCCGGCGAACGCGAGCAGCGCCCAGCGAAGCAGGCGGCGGATGGGGGGCATCGAAGGGTGGTTCCGGGAATCCTGGACTGCCGGGGAGTATAGGGGAGGCTCCGTCGACGCCCGATTGACGGGATCCGGGGCGTGAAAAGGGGTGCCGACCGCACAGATCGGCGCTTCCGCGGGGGGCCATGGGTTGCCATGGCCTTAAAAGTCCGTTATTTAAGGTTCCGGGACACGTTTTGCGCGTAAGCGCCCGTGGATAGGGGAGAAACCGTGGGCCTGATCACAAAAAGCCAGCCACCCTTGGTCGGGGTCGACATCAGCTCGACGGCCGTCAAGTTGCTGCAGCTGTCCCGCGCCGGCGACCGCTACCGCGTCGAGCACTACGCGGTCGAGCCGCTGCCGCCCAATGCCGTGGTCGACAAGAACATCGTCGAGCTCGAAGCCGTGGGCGAGGCCATCAAGCGCGCCCTGGCGCGATCGGGCACCCGGGCGAAGCACGCCGCGGCCGCCGTGGCGGGCTCGGCGGTGATCACCAAGGTCATCCCCATGGCCGGTGACCTGGACGAAGAGGAACTCGAGGCCCAGGTGGAGCTCGAGGCCGTCAACTACATCCCCTATCCGCTGGACGAGGTCAGCCTCGACTTCGAGGTGCTGGGCGCCATCCCCAGCAACCCGGACATGGTCAACGTGCTGCTGGCGGCGTCGCGGACCGAGAACGTGGAGGCGCGGCAGGCCGCCCTGGAAATCGGCGGGCTCACCGCACGGATCGTCGACATCGAGGCCTTCGCGATCGAGAACGCATTCGCGCTGCTCGCCGGCGAGGCGGGCGGCACGCAGGCCGGCATCGTCGCGCTGGTCGACATCGGCGCCAGCACCACCACGCTCAACATCCTTCGCGACGGCCGCTCCATCTATACGCGCGAGCAGGCCTTCGGCGGCAAGCAGCTCACCGACGAGGTGATGCGGCGTTACGGCCTCGGCTACGACGAGGCCAACCTGGCCAAGCGCCAGGGCGGGCTGCCGGACAGCTACGAGGAGGAAGTGCTGATCCCGTTCAAGGAGGCGCTGGTGCAGCAGGTCGGGCGCCTGCTCCAGTTCTTCTACGCGGGCAGCGAATTCAACCGGGTCGACCGGATCGTGCTTGCCGGTGGTTGTGCCTCCATCCCGCGGATCGCGGACATGGTCGAGTCGCAGCTGGGCGTGCCGACCCTTGCGGCCAACCCGCTGGCGCACATGACCCTCGGCCCACGCGTGCAGGCCCATGCCCTGGCGCAGGATGCCCCGGCCCTGATGATCGCCTGCGGCCTCGCCCTGAGGAGCTTCGACTGATGGCCCGGATCAACCTGCTCCCATGGCGCGAGGAGCGGCGCAGGCAGCGCCAGAAGGAATTCCTCGTGATGCTCGGCGGCTCGGCGCTCGGCGCCGTGGTGCTCGCCTTCGCGATCGTCAGCTGGCATGGCGCGCAGGTCGATGGCCAGCGCGAGCGCAACGACTACCTCAAGGGCCAGATCGCGACGCTGGACCAGCAGATCGTCGAGATCGAGGCCCTGGATGAACAGAAGTCCCGCCTGCTCGCGCGCAAGGAAGTCATCGAGCAGCTGCAGGCCAACCGTTCGCAGATGGTGCACCTGTTCGATTCCCTGGTCCGCACGATCCCCGACGGCGTGGTGCTGACGTCCATCCGGCAGGAGGGCGAGGTGCTCCGGCTCGAGGGCCGGTCCCAGTCCAACGCCCGGGTCAGTTCGTACATGCGCATGCTCGAGTCGTCCGGCTGGATGTCCCGCCCGGAGCTCGACATCATCGAGGCGCGGCCCGGCGTGCCCGGCCTGCCGTTCGTGTTCAACCTGCGGGTCACCCAGACCGATCCGAGCAAGACGGTCGACACCGATGGCGACGGGGTGCCCGACGCGGCGCCTGCGGACGCCGCCGCGCCCGCCGAGGGAGGGCCCGCCGCATGAGCCGCAAGATGTCCCTC
>CAMPJU010000088.1 GCA_946886995.1 uncultured Lysobacteraceae bacterium | reverse complement strand
TCGTCGGCGTAGGCGCGGTCGCCGGCGAGCTCCTGGAACTCGTCGCACATCAGCCGGATGTAGTCGTTGGTGTAGGGCCGCGCCGGGTGGCGGGCCAGCTGCGACACCTGCCAGGGGCTGAGGTCGCGGAAGATGTGCGCGGTGCGCTGGCGCAGCTTGTCCTGCAGCGCGTGGATCTCGGCATCGATGTTGACCGCCGGTCCGTGGCTGGCATGCCGCAGCTCCTGGATCTTGCCCTCCAGGTCGGCGATGGGCTGCTCGAAGTCGAGGTAGTTCGGGTTCATGCGGGGCCGGTCCGGGGGCGGCGCGTGCCGGTGGAAGGGCGACAGTCTATCCGTTGACGCCGGATCGATGGCGAGCAGGTACCCTCGACGGCATCAGGAGGGGTGCCTTGCGAATCCAGATGCGACACCGGCAAGCGACCGCGATGCTCGGCCTGGCGTGCGTGCTCGCGTGCGCGCCAGCGGCGGCCGGGCCCGGCACGGCGAGCGACGCCTCGAGCGAAGCCGAGCGCCTGGCGCAAATGAGCCTCGAGGAACTGGTGCAGACGGAGGTGACCAGCCTCGCGGGCACGTCGGAGCCGCAGTTCGCGACACCGGCCGCGGTGACGGTGATCACCGCCGAGGAGATCCGGCGCGCAGGCCACCGGTCGCTGCCCGAGGCGCTGCGCATGGTGCCCGGGATGTTCGTGGCCCGGATCAATGCCAGCAGCTGGATCGCCGGCTCGCGCGGCCTGACCGGGTCGTCGATCACCGCCAACCGCTACCTGGTCATGATCGACGGCCGCCTGGTGTACGACCCCCTGATCTCGGCGACCTTCTGGGACGCGATCGACCTGCCCCTGGTCGACGTGGAGCGCATCGAGGTCATCCGCGGGCCGGGGCCCACGTTGTGGGGGGTGAACGCCATGAACGGCGTCATCAACGTCATCACCCGCGACGCGCGCGACACGCTGGGAACCGTCGTGCAGGTCGGTGCCGGTACCGCCGGGGAACGCAACGCCTACCTGCGGCATGGCGCCACGCTGTCTGCCGATTCGGCGGTGCGGCTGTGGGCCGGATACGCCAGCCAGTCGGAGTTCGAGGACGCGGCGGGCACGGGCATCCACGACGGCTGGTCGCGCCTGCGCGTCGGCCTGCGGTGGGACGGCGTGTTGAGCAGCGGGCTGGGGTACTCCGCACAGGCGGGTGCCTACGGTTTCCCGACCGCCGACACGCGCGTGCGGCTGCCGGTCCCGGGGCAGCACAACCAGTTCGAAGTCGTCGAGCATGCCGACACGGTGCGAGGCGGCTACGCAATGGCGAGGATGGGGCACGCGCCGTCCACGGAGGCCGGCTGGTCGCTCCAGGCCTATGCCCACCACAGCGAGCGCGACACGTCGCGCTTCGCGGTGGAGCGGGACACCGCCGACCTGGAGTTCCGGCGCTGGACGGACTGGGGCGAAGGCCAGGCACTGGTCTGGGGCGCGAGCTGGAACCGCACCCGTGACGAGACGGTGCCCGGGCCGGTGCTGCAGTTCGACCCGGCACGGCGCGACTGGACGACGTTGAACGTGTTCGCGCAGAACACCAGCGAGCTGGTGGACGACACGCTCTATTTCATGGCGGGGACCAAGCTGACCGACCATGATTTCGTCGGCCTGCAGTGGCAGCCGAGCATCCGCGCATGGTGGACGCCATCGCACGAACAGACGTTCTGGGCCGCGGTGTCGAGGCCGGTACGCGTGCCGTCGCGCCTGGAGGAAGACGGGCTGCTGGTCTTCGGTTACGTGGATGCCGGACTGCTGACGACCGGTGTGCCCAACGGCGTGATCGTGCCGCTCGGCCTGGCCGGCGACGATCGCCTGCGCGCCGAGGAACTGCTGTCGTGGGAAGCCGGCCACCGGATCCAGGTCTCGCCGCGGCTGGCGATCGGGACCACTATTTTCTACAACGACTACGAACGGCTGGTGGGCGTCCCGCCGTCGATCTTCGGCACCTTCAACGACGACGCGAGCGGCGCGACCTGGGGCGGCGACATCGTGGCCGCGATGCGCTGGACCGACCGCTGGGCGATGGAGGCGTCGTACAGCCGCCTGCACACGCGCATCGACGGCCCGGTGCTCCAGTTCGACGAAATCGGGTTCCCGCGCCAGCTGGCGCAGCTGCGCTCGAACTACGACCTGGGCGAATCGCTGGAACTCAACGGCGCGGCGTACTACGTCGACGAGGTCCCGTTCCTGGGCGTCCCGGCCTATACCCGGCTGGACCTCGGGGTGACCTGGCGCCTGTCGCCTGCGGTGGAGCTCTCGGTCTGGGGCCAGAACCTGCTGGAGGAAGGTCATTCCGAAGGCAGCGGGGCGCAGGTGCCGCGTGGCGTGTACGCGCAGATCACGATCGATGCAGGTGACTGACGGACAGCGCCTCCGGCGGTCGCTGGCGGCCGTGGTGCTGGCCGCGCTCGTCGCGCTGGGGCCGGCGGGGCCGGCGATGGCCGAGCCCCAGGGTGGCGACTCGCGCGCGCGCGTCGAGGGTGCGTTCCTGGTCAACTTCATCCGCTTCACCGAATGGCCCCGCAGCCGGTTTGCAGGGGACGGGGCGCCGTGCGTGCTGGTCGTCGTCGGCTCGGAGGCGGTCGCCGATGCGGTCCGCGAAGTGGCCCACGCCGCCGGCACGGTGCAGGGACGCCGCATCGAAGTCAGGCAGGTCGACGGCGACCGCATGCAACGACAACGCGACGTGTTGCGTGCCGCCCACGTGGTGTTCGTCGACCGCAGCGGTGGCGTCGCGGCGGAGGACGCCATCGACCTGCTGCAGGGCGCCCCGATCCTGACCGTGGGGGATTCGGCGGGGTTCGTGCGCGCCGGCGGGATGCTGGGACTGGTGGTCTCCGGTTCCCGGGTCGGGTTCGTCGCCAATCCCGGGGCGATCCGGCAGGGCGGGCTGACGGTCAGCGCGAAGGTGCTCAAGCTCGCGCGGGACACGACCCCGTGAACGGGCTGCGGGCGACCTCGCTGGGGGACAGGATCACGCAGCTGGTGCTGGTGACCAGTGCCATCGCGATCGGGCTGGTCACCGTGGTCCTGTCCGCGGCGAACCACGCGCGTTTCAAGGAAGTCGCGTTCGAATCGTTGCGCGTGCAGGCTTCGATCGCGGCGCTCAACAGCGCGGCGCCGATGGGTTTCGGCGACGTCGGCACCGCCACGGAGGTACTCGACGGGCTCGGGGCCCTCGGCGACGTGCATCTCGCGACGCTGTATGCACCGGACGGGACGGTCTTCGCGCGCTACGTGGATCCGGCCGCGAAACTCGCGCAACGGCGCCGGGCCGCGGGCGAAGATCCCCGCGACGGTGCCTATGTCGTCGTCCTGCCCGTGCAGGAGCGCGACGACCGGCTGGGCACGCTCGAAGTCGTGTACGACCTCGCCTCGTTGCGCTCGGACCTGCTCTGGAACGTGTTGCGGTCGGTGGGCATCGGCCTGCTGGCGTTGAGCCTGAGCGCGTTCGCCGCGCGCAAGGGCGCGCGGGTGCTGGTCCGCCGGTTGGAGCGGCTCGACCTCACGGCGCGGCACGTCGCCGAAAGCCGCGATTACAGCGTGCGCGCCGACGTCGGTTCCCCCGGCGAACCCGGCGCGGACGAAATCGCGGGGTTCACCCGGACCTTCAACGAGATGCTCGAGCGCATCGAGCAGCAGGACGAGGCCTTGCGGGCGTCGCGCCAGGAAGCCCTCGCCGCCAGCCGGCTGAAGGACGAGTTCCTGGCGACGGTATCGCACGAGTTGCGCACGCCGATGACGCCGATCTCCGGCTGGGCGCAGATGCTGCCGCGGTTCGCCCCCGACAACCCGCGCGTGGTCGAGGCGGCCCAGGTGATCGGTCGCAGCGCCACGTCGATGAACCGGATCATCGACGACCTGCTCGAGATGAGCCGCATCATTTCCGGGAAGGTGCGGCTGGACGTGGGCGTGTTCGCGCTGGAGGACGTCGTGGCCGATGCCGTCGAGTCGGTCGCGCTCGCGGCGGAGGCGAAGGGCATCGCGGTCGCGGTCGACGTCGAGCGGGGGCTGCGGGTGCGCGGCGACCGGCACCGGATCCAGCAGGTGCTGTGGAACCTGCTTGCGAACGCGGTGAAGTTCACGCCGGCCGGCGGCACCGTACAGGTGCGCGCGCGCACCGAGGAAAGCGTGATCTGCGTGGACGTCGTCGACACCGGCGCGGGGATCGATCCCGCGTTCCTGCCGTTCGTGTTCGACCGGTTCCGGCAGGCGGACAGTTCGGTCACGCGTCCGCATGGCGGCCTCGGGCTGGGCCTGGCGATCGCGCGGCAGCTGGTGGAACTGCATGGCGGCGAGATTTCCGCGACGAGCGACGGGCCCGGGCACGGTGCGCGCTTCTCCTTCTGCCTCCCGGTGCCCGCCGAACAGCGCCGCGACGCCGGGGACGAGACGCCACCGTCCGGCGCGGCCCCCGGCGAACCACCGCAGGCGGGTGCGCCTCTGGCCGGCCTGCGGGTGTTGCTGGTCGAGGACGATGCCGATGCGCGCGCGCTTGTGCGGGCGATCCTCGAGGCGCATGGCGCGCAGGTGGACGTCGCGGACTCCGCCCCACGGGCGTTGGCGATGCTGGCGGAGGTGGCGCCCGACGTGCTGGTGAGCGACATCGGCATGCCCGGACATGACGGACACTGGCTGGTCCGCCAGGTGCGCGCGGACGCACGCGAGGCGATCCGCCGCATGCCGGCCGTGGCATTGACTGCATTCGCGGGCGAAGCCGATCGCACCCGCGCGCTCGAAGCGGGGTTCGATGCCTACGTCTCGAAGCCCATCGATGAGGCAGGGCTGGTGCAGTGCCTGGCCGGATACAGGTCGGCGGGTGCCGCGGACTAGCCCCAGGGCTTGTCGACCGCCACCCTGACCGCGCGGACGCCGGGAACGGCGCGCAGCGCACCCGCCAGGTCCGCGTCGACCCGCACGGCATGGCTGCCGTTGAGGTCGAGCATGCCGGCGGCGCCGGGACGGAGCAGGTCGATCCGCAGCGGCGTCGGTCCCGGGCGGTGGCGCGCCAGCAGTTCGTCGACCCGCTCCCAGGTGCCGGGCACGCGCAGGTCGAGGCGCAACGACAGCCGCCGCGCGTGCTGCGCGCACAGCGTGCCGTAGTCCCAGCACTGGTTCGCCTTCAGCGAGAAGCCGCCGGTGAAGCTGTCCTCGCGCAGGCCGCCCTGGATGACGAGCAGCCGGTCGCGGGTGAGCAGCGCGCCGTGTGCATGCGCCGCCTCGGCGAAGAAGGCGCACTCCAGCCGCCCGCGCCCGTCCTCGATGAGCACGAACACCTGGCTGTCGCCCTTCTTGCGCACCGCCACGACCTGTCCCGCGACGACGGTGTCCAGCTCCGGCCGCCAGCCACTGCGCGCGCTGTCGGGGCGCGATTCCCACAAGGCGTCCAGCTCGCCCAGGTCGTGGCCCACCAGCTGGCGGAGCTCGTCGCGGTACGGATCGAACGGATGCCCGCTGAGGTAGTGGCCGAGGGTTTCGCGCTCGCCCAGCAGCTTCTGCGCCAGTGGCCAGTCGTCGACCTCGGGCAGCGACAGCGCCAGTCCGGGCGCGGCGCCGGCGGCGTCGACGGACAGCCCGCCGCCGAACAGCGAGACCTGGCCGGCTTCGCGCTCGCGCGCCAGTTGCTCGGTGGCGCGCAGCACTTCCGGCAGCTGCAACAGCAGTGACGGGCGGTTGCGCCCGAGTGCATCGAGCGCGCCGGAGTTGACCAGTGCCTCGAGCACGCGCTTGTTGAGGCGGGTGGAGTCGACGCGCTGGCAGAAGTCGCCGAGGTCCCGGAACTCGCCCCCGCGCGCCCGCTCTTCGGCGATGGCCTCGCAGGCGCCGCGACCCACGCCCTTGATGGCGCCCAGGCCGTAACGGACGGTGTCGTCCGCGGTCGCTTCGAACATGTAGGCGGATGCGTTGACGTCCGGCGGCAGCACGTCCAGCCCCATCGTGCGTGCCTCGGCCAGGAAGCCGGTGACCTTGTCCGTGTTGTCCATGTCCGACGACAGCACGGCCGCCATGAACTCGGCGGGGTAGTGCACCTTCAGCCAGGCAGTCTGGTAGGCGACCAGCGCATACGCGGCCGAGTGCGACTTGTTGAAGCCGTACTCGGCGAACTTCTCCATCAGGTCGA
>CAMPJU010000087.1 GCA_946886995.1 uncultured Lysobacteraceae bacterium | reverse complement strand
GTCCTGGGCCAGCGCGAGCGGCGCGGCGCGACCGCCGCGCAGTTGCGACAGGCCATCGGCGACCTCGCGGCGCAGCGCCAGCCCACCATCCAGCAGCCAGCGATGGGCGAGTCCCGGGTGCCCGCGCGCGGCGTCGAGTGCATCGCGCGCGACGGCGGCGGCATGTCCCTGCCCCGCGAGCCAGGCCTCGGCCTCCGCCCGCGGCGGCAACCGGAACTCGACCCGCTGGCAACGGCTGCGGATCGTCGCCGACAGGCGCGCGGGCGCGGCCGAGACGAGCCACAGGTGGCGGCCCGGCTGCGGTTCCTCGAGGGTCTTGAGCAAGGCATTCGAGGCCGCGTGGTTGATCTCGTCCGCGGGGTCGAGCAGCGCCACCTGCGCCCCGCCGTACTGCGGCGTCAACGCGAGCCGCTCGGACAGCGCGCGCACCTGCTCGATCACGATCTCGCCGCGCGGCTTGCCGGTCTTCTGGTTGATGGCGTGGCCGATGAACGTCGCATCCGGATGACCGGCATGGCCCCATGGATGCGATGGCGTCCCGTCCGGCCGGACCTCCGGCGGGTCGGCCTGGTTGCGCGCGGCGAACAACTGGCAGCCGCGGCACCGGCCGCACGCGTCTCCGCCCGGCGCCCGCTCGCGGCACAGCAGGCGCCGCGCAAGCCGCTCGGCGACGAGGCGCTTGCCCAGCCCCGCCGGTCCGCAGAAGAGCAAGGCATGGCCCAGTCGCCCGGCCTCGATCGCGGTTGCGGCATGGTCGTACGCGCGTTGCTGCCACGGCGCGAGCGGTGCGTCGAACGACGCGGCGCGGGCGTCGTCCCGGCTCATGCCGCCATCGCTTCGCGATAGGCGCGCAGCTGCGCGACGGCATCGGCGGCGACCTCGCCGGCGGGCCTTGCGGCATCGAGCACGCGGAACCGCCGCGGGGCGGCGCCGGCCCGCGCAAGGAAGGCGGCGCGGACGCGCTCGAAGAAGGCATCGTGCTCGCGCTCGATCCGGTCGGCCTGCGCGCGGTCGCGGGTGCGGTCGCGTCCCTGCGGCACGCCGAGGTCCAGCAGCAGGGTCAGGCCCGGCTCGATGCCGACCACCCGTCGCTCGAGCTCCGCGATGAACGTGGCGTCCAGTCCGCGGCCACCGCCCTGGTAGGCGTGGCTGGAGTCGGTGAACCGGTCGCTCAGCACCCACGCGCCGCGTCGCAAGGCGGGCAGCACGGTTTCGCGCACGTGCTGGGCACGCGACGCGAACATCAGCAGCAGCTCGGTTTCCGGGGCCGGGGCGTCCTCGCGCGCATGCAACAGCAGCTCGCGGATGCGCTCGGCCAGCGGCGTGCCGCCGGGCTCGCGCGTGGTGACGACTTCGGCGCCGTCCGCCACCAGGCTGTCGCGCAGGGCGCCGAGCACCGTCGACTTGCCGGCGCCCTCGCCGCCCTCGATCGTGACCAGCCGCGGTTCGGTGTGCAGCCCGCTCACCGGCCGTGCCGCTCCCGGTAGCGCTTCAGGTAGGCGCGCACGGCCACCTGGTGTTCGGCGAGCGAATCGGAGAACACGTGGCGCCCACTCCCATCGCCAACCGCCACGAAGTACAGCGCGTCGCCGTCCGCGGGCCGGGTGGCGGCGCGCAACGCATCCGCGCCCGGCATCGCGATCGGCGTCGGCGGCAGCCCTCCTCGCACGTACGTGTTGTACGGCGTGTCCTGCTCCAGGTGCGCGCGGGTGATGTTGCCGTCGTACGCGTCGCCGATGCCGTAGATGACGGTCGGGTCGGTCTGCAGGCGCATGCCCTTTTCCAGCCGGCGCACGAACACGCCGGCGATGCGCGCGCGTTCCTCGGCCGTGCCGGTTTCCTTCTCGACGATCGAAGCGAGCACCAGCGCCTCGTCCTTGCTGTCGAACGGCAGGTCGCCGGCGCGCGACTCCCACGCCGCATCCAGCGCGCGCGCCATCGCGCCGTGCGCACGGCGCAGGACGTCCAGGTCGCTGTCGCCACGGGTGTAGACGTACGTTTCCGGCAGGAAGCGGCCCTCGGGGTGCTGGCCGGCGTGGCCGAGCGCTTCCATGAGTGCCTCGGGCGCCAGGTCCGCGGTTTCCTGTTCGAGCGGCGTGGCACGGGCGAGCGCCGCGCGCAGCTGGCGGATGTTCCAGCCCTCGATGATCGTGAAGCGGTAGTCGAGCACGTCGCCGTCGCGCATCGCGACCAGCAGTTCGCGCGGGGTCAGCGGCGGGTCCAGCGGGTACTCGCCCACCTGGATGCGTCCCGCCGCGTCGAGCTGGCGGGCCAGCAGCTGCCATTCGAGGTCGTGCCCGGCACGCACGCCGGCCGCGCGCAACTTGCCGAGCACGGCGACGAACGAGTCGCCCTGCCGGACGACGAGCGTTTCGCCGGCCTCGGTACCCTCCATCGGGCCATCGCTGAATGCGAGGTAGTGGTGCCAGAGCGTGTATGCGCCGAAGCCGGCGACCAGGGCGCACAAGGCGAGGAAGATGCGGAAACGCCCGTGCTGGTTGCGTCGACTCACGATTCCCCCAGTGTCCCAGGCCCGGCGAACGCCGGGTGCGCCGCGGCGAACCGCCGCGACAGCGCCGCCACCGCGGGATGCGGCGGCCATGCGCGCGCGCCGAGGCGCGCCACCGGCAGGATACCCCGCACGGCATTGCACAGGACCAGGGCATCGGCGGATTCGACGTCGATGCGTGACAGTCGTCGCTCGACGGCGCCGGCCTCGCGCAACGCCCAGGCGCGGCAGGTGCCGGCGACGCCGCAACGGTCGACCGGCGGGGTGCGCCATTCGCCGTCGCCGAAGACGAGGAGGTTGGCCGCGATCGCGCCGACCACGTGGTCGTCCGGATCGCACACCAGCCCTTCGTCGAACGCGTCGCCATGGGGTTCGCCGGGCGCCGGCCATTCGCCGCGTGCCAGTACCTGCTCGAGGCGGTTGCAGTGCTTCAGCCCGGCGAGCAGCGGCTGGTGCGACAGGCGCGTCGCGCACCAGCGCAGGACCAGGCCGCCGGCGCGCGCGGGCGCGGGCAGCGAATGCGTGGACAGGATCCAGGCGGGTATCTCCGCCTGCGCCGGCGCGTAGCCGCGGGCCCCTTCGCCGCGGGTGAGCACCAGGCGGAGCACGCCATCGCCACCGTCGAGCAACCGCGTGGCTTCATCGCGCACCATCGACTCGCGTGGCAGCGGCAACGCGAGCCGCCGCGCGCCAAGCGCGAGCCGCGCCCAGTGCGCCGGCCACCACGGGACAGTCCCCCGGTGCGCCCGCATCGTTTCGAACACGCCATCGCCGTATGCCAGCCCGCGATCGAGCGGCGACACGCCGTCCACCCGTCGCTCCCCGGAGAACACGGCGACCGAGGGCGTCATGCCGTGGCACCGAGGGCGCGCAGCAGGCCGCGTGCCTTGGCGCGCGTCTCCTCCAGTTCGCGGTCGGGGTCGGAGTCGATGACGATGCCGGCGCCCGTGCGGAACCGGAGCCGGCTTCCTCCGGGCCCGTCGCCTTCGACCTCGGCACTGCGGATCAGGATGTTGAGGTCGAGGTCGCCGTCGCGGTTGAGCCAGCCGAATGCGCCGGTATAGGCGCCGCGACCCTGCCCCTCCAGCTCGGCGATCACCTGCATGCAGCGCACCTTCGGGCAGCCGGTGATGGTGCCGCCGGGAAACACCGCGCGGATCGCCTCGCCCGGGGCGATGCCGTCGCGCAGGCGCCCGCGCACGTTGCTGACGATGTGGTGCACGTGGGCGTAGCTTTCCACCGTCATCAGCTCATCCACCTCGATGCTGCCCGGCTGGCAGACGCGGCCCAGGTCGTTGCGCTCCAGGTCGATCAGCATCACGTGCTCGGCGCGCTCCTTCGGGTTGCCCACCAGGTCGCGGATGCGTTCGGCATCGTCGTCGCCGGGGACGCGCGGCCGCGTGCCGGCGATCGGCCGGGTCTCGACGACTTCGCCGCGGACGGACACCAGCCGTTCCGGCGAACTGCTCGCCACGGCCCAGTTCCTGCCGGCGAACAGGCCGGCGAACGGGGCGGGATTGTGCTCGCGCAGGCGCGCGAAGAGCGCGGCGGGATCCAGCGAACGATCGAACCGGGCCTCCCATCCGCGGGAGATGTTGACCTGGAAGGCATCGCCGGCAGCGAGGTACTCGCGGATGCGGCGCACGCCATCGGTGAAGCGCTCGGGGTCGTCCTCGTCGACGGTGGCCGGAGCCTCCCACGGGGCGAGTGGCGGCATCGCGCCGGCCGCCCGGGCATCGTCGCAGATCCGGTCGAGCCAGCCGGGCTGGTCCGCCTCGGCCAGCGCGATCAGCTCGCCGGTCGCGTGGTCGCGCAGCACGGCCGCCGGGCATCGCAGCGCGGTCGCCACCGGCAGTCCGCCCACCGCGGGCGGAAGGTCGAGCACCGGCTCGACCTGCGCGGCGAGTTCATAGGCGAGCAGCAGCGCCCATCCACCGCGGAACGGCCAGCGGGGTTCCTCGCGCGGCAGGCGCGACGCCCGCCACTGTCCGTCGAGGACATCCAGGAAGTCGGTGCCGAGCGGGCGTCCACCGGCATCGCGGACCGCGCCGTCAGGGCCGAGCGAGAAGCCCGTGCCGTCGCTCGCCAGCAGCAGGTCCCAGCGTCCCTGCGCGGCCCCCCGGGCGGTGGACTCCAGCAGCACCGGGTAGCGCGCGGGCGCCAGCCGATGCAGGTCGAGCAGGTCGACGTCGGCGGCGATCGCGCGGGAAGCGAGCACTCAGATGCGACGGAAGACGAGCGTGCCGTTGGTCCCGCCGAAGCCGAACGAGTTGGACAGCGCGATGTCGACCTGCGCCTCGCGCGCGACGTGAGGCACGTAGTCCAGGTCGCAACCCTCGCCCGGGTTGTCCAGGTTGATGGTCGGCGGGATCACGCCGGTGTGCAGCGCCATCGTCGTGAACACCGCTTCGACGCCGCCGGCCGCGCCGAGCAGGTGCCCGGTCATCGACTTGGTGGAACTGACCATCGTCCGGTACGCGTGGTCGCCGAGCGCTGACTTGACCGCCATCGTCTCGGCCAGGTCGCCCGCCGGCGTGGAGGTCCCGTGCGCGTTGATGTAGCCGACCGCGTCGCCGGCCACGCCCGCATCGCGCAATGCGTTGACCATGCAGCGAGCGGCACCCTCGCCGCTCTCGCTCGGGGCGGTCATGTGGTACGCGTCGCCGCTCATCCCGAAGCCGGTCAGCTCCGCGTAGATGCGCGCGCCGCGCGCCTTCGCGCGCTCGTATTCCTCCAGGATCAGCACGCCCGCGCCGTCGCCCATCACGAACCCGTCGCGGTCGCGGTCCCAGGGACGCGAGGCCTTTTCCGGCTCATCGTTGCGGGTGGACAGTGCCTTCATCGCGCAGAAACCGCCGACGGAGGTCGGGGTCGTCGCGAACTCCGCGCCACCGGCGATCATCACGTCCGCGTCGCCGTGCTGGATCATGCGCATCGCCAGGCCGACGTTGTGGGTCGACGTGGTGCACGCGGTGACCGCGGCGATGTTGGGGCCCTTGGCGCCGGTCATGATCGAGACCTGCCCGGCGATCATGTTGATGATCGTGCTGGGCACGTAGAACGGCGAGATCTTGCGCTGCCCGCCCGCGGCGTACTTGAGCGTCGTTTCCTCGATGCCCTTGAGGCCGCCGATGCCGGCCCCGACCGCCACGCCGATGCGTTCGGCGCTCGATTCGTCGATCTCCAGCCCCGCGTCGGCGATCGCCATCATCGAGGCGGCGACGCCGTAGTGGACGAAGGGATCCATCTTCTTGATGTCCTTCGGCGGGATCCAGTTGGCGGGGTCGAATCCCGGGACCTCGCCGGCGATGCGGGTCGGGAACGCGGACGCATCGAAGTGCGTGATCGGGCCGATGCCCGAGCGCCCGTTGACGACGCCGTCCCAGCTGGAGGCCAGGTCCAGGCCCAGGGGCGAGAGGATGCCCAGGCCGGTCACCACGACGCGACGCTGCTGACTCATGCGATTCGACTCCAATCTGTCCTTCCAAATGCGCGAGGCCGCAATCGCGGCCCCTGCATGTCGTGCGTGGTGACCGGCGTGGCCGGTGACCATCACTCCTTGACGTGGGCCTTCACGTAATCGATGGCCTGCTGCACCGAAGTGATCTTCTCGGCTTCCTCGTCCGGGATCTCGCACTCGAACTCTTCCTCGAGCG
>CAMPJU010000086.1 GCA_946886995.1 uncultured Lysobacteraceae bacterium | reverse complement strand
GGCATACGAGATCGCTCAGTGTCTCGTGGGCTCGAGATGTGTATAAGAGACAGCTTCGTAGTCGGAGCGCAGCAGGTGCCGGTTGTCGTCGGTGATCGGCACGGCGAGGCAACGGGTGGACGTCCAGTTCCGGTGCACGTGCAGCTTGCAGAATGGCGCGTAGCCGTCGAGCACCGCGATCGGCGGCACGTCGTTGAGGTGCCGCTCGAACGCGTCCGGCGCGACGTCCTGGATCGTGTTGCGGCGGTTCGCGCGGAACAGCCGGGCGCGCGCGAACTCGGTCAGGACGATGGACATGCCTACTCCACGAATGCCGGGAACGCCGGCAGCTTGTCGACGTCGCGGGGGTCGTGCTGGATCACGACCGTGGCATCGAGGTTGTCGGCGATCCTCCGGAAACGGTCGATCGAGGCGAGCGAGTCGGCGCGGTCGGTGTTCCAGTTCGGCACGCCGTTGGTGTCGTAGTTCTCGTGGAAATGGGTCACGTCGCCGGTGAGCAGGACGTTGCCCTTGCCTTCCAGGCGGACCAGCAGTCCGTGGTGGCCGGGCGTGTGGCCGGGCAGCCTGAGCATCACGACCGACCCGTCGCCGAAGACATCGTGCTGCGGCGTGCGAAGCGCTTCGACGCTGCCCGCGCCCGACGTCCAGTGCGCGAACGGCGCCCGCCGCCGCGCGTAGTCCGCGGCAGGCATCCCGTCCGGCGTCGCCTCCGGACGCACCGACGCCCAGTCGCCGTGCCCGATGACCAGCGTCGCGCCCGGGAACGCGGCGAGCTGCCCGGTGTGGTCGTTGTGGTAGTGGCTGATGCCGACGAAATCGATGTCGCCCGGCGCGATGCCGGCCTGCGCAAGCTGGTCGACCAGCGACACCTTCGGCGCCCGCGGCGAGCCGTCCGCCGGCTGGCCGGTGTCCCAGACCATGTAGCGGTCGCCATGCCGCACCAGGTAGCAGCTGTAGACCAGTTGCAGCTGCAGGTCCGGGTAAGCGTAGGTGTCCGAGAATGCGGCGACACTGTGTGGCGCGGGCGCGCCGCCGCAATCCAGGCGCGAAAGCGCGACGTCCGCCGCCCTGGCCGGCGCCCCCGCCGCGAGCAGGGCAGCAAGGACCGCACCCTGCAGCAAGTGCATTTTCGACATGTCGCTCTCCTTCGTGGTCAGGGCCGACCGGGCATCTCGAGCTGGCGCTGGATCTCCGCCAGGTCGGGAGGCTTGGTCATGTGGTGGTCGAAGCCGGCATCGCGCGACATCTCCAGGTCCCGGTCCTGCCCGTAGCCGGTCAAGGCGATGAAGCGTACCGGCCGGCCACCGACCAGCCGTCGCAGGTGCACCGCGAGCTCCAGGCCGGTGATGTCCGGCATCCCGATGTCCAGGATGAAGACATCCCAGTCCGTGTCGGCCGCCACCAGGTCCAGCGCGGCCTGGCCATCGGTGGCGATGGACACGTCGTGGCCCTGGATCTCGAGCGCCATCGCGAGCGTGCTGCCCGCGTCCAGGTTGTCGTCCACGACCAGGATTTTCCTGCGCCCCGCTGCCGGCCGCTCGCCCGATTCGGGCGGCGACCGCGGCGGCGCGACCGCGGCCCGCGGCAGCGCCACGTTGAACTCGCTCCCTCGTCCGGCCCCCGCGCTCTTCGCCGTCACCGTGCCACCGTGCGCCTGGACGATCGTCCGCACCAGCGCCAGGCCGATGCCCAACCCGCCCTGCGCCCGGTCGGGCGTGCGCGCGGCCTGGCTGAACAATTCGAAGACATAGGGCACCAGGTCCGGTTCCATCCCGATGCCGTTGTCGCTGACGCGGATGGCCACCCCGTCCGCGGAGACCTCGCAATGCAGGGTGATGGCGCCACCGGGCGGGGTGAACTTCGCGGCGTTGTTGAGCAGGTTCGAGACCACCTGCACCAGCCGGTGGCGGTCGCCCAGCACGACGGCCTCGCATTCCGGCGGCCGCAGGTCCAGCACGTGGTCGCGCGCCTTCAGCAGTGGTGCCACCTGTTCGACGGCGGTGGCGATGACGTTGTTGATCACCACCGGCTCGCGGTCGAACACCACCAGGCCGCGCGTCACGCGGGAAACGTCGAGCAGGTCGTCCACCAGGTCCGTCATGTGGTTGACCTGGCGCTCGATGACGGCTGCCACTTCGCGCACCCGGTCGACGTTCCCGGGCGTCAACTGCAACAGCTGCGCGGCGGTGCCGATCGGCGCGAGCGGATTGCGCAACTCGTGGGCGAGCATCGCCAGGAACTCGTCCTTGCGGCGGTCGCCCAGCTCCAGGCTCTCGATCATGCGGCGCCGCTCGGTCACGTCGAGCATGGTGCCGATCAGCACCTTGCCCCCACCATCCGCGGGCTCCACGTCCACCCGGACCTGTCCCCGGCACGCCACCCATGCCACGTCACCGGTGGACCGGACCACGCGGAAATCCTCGACGAATTCCGCGCTCGCCGGCGCGGAAAGCGCGTCCTTCATGCGGGCCTCGACCCGGCCCCAGTCGTCGGGATGCACGAGCGCGGCGGCGGCGTCCAGCCCGATGTCGCCGACATCCGCGGCCAGGCCGCAGATCTGCGCAGCCCGCGAATCCAGTTCGATCCGCCGGGCATCCCGCTCGATCGACCAGGTGCCAAGCTCGGCGACGTCCAGCGCGAGCGCACTGCGCTGCTCGGACAATCGCAGCGCGGTCTCCATCCGCTTGCGGTCGGTGATGTCCAGCGATGCGCCGATCAGGCCGACCACGTTGCCCTGGGCATCGCGGAACGGCGCCTTGGTGGACAGCCAGGTCGCGGGCGATCCGTCGGCCATCCGGATGTCCTCCTCGATCTGCCTGGCCACGCCGCTCTCCATGATGCGGCGGTCCGTCTCCATCACCTCCGCGGCCTGGACCTTGTCGGCGATCAGTTCCATGTCCGTCTTGCCGATGAACTCGCCCGGCGCGACGCCGAGCAGGTCCGAGACGCCGCGATTGCCGACGATCAGCCGCCCCTGGCGGTCCTTGGCGTACACCACGCCGGGGACCGCCTCGATGAAGGTGTGCAGCAGGGCATTGGCGCGGTCTCGCTCTTCCGCGACGCGCCGGCGGTCGTCGTCGTCCAGCAGCACGCCCGGGAAGCGCGCGGGCTTGCCCTCGCCGTCCAGTTCGACGCGCCCGCTGGCCGCCACCCACCGGTACTGGCCGTCCGCGCGGCGCACGCGGTATTCGCACCTGTAACGGCCACCCTGCTGGAGCGCCTCCGACACCGCCGCGCCCACGCGCTCGCGGTCGTCGGGATGGATGGCTTCGAACAACCTGTCGAGCGGCAGGCCCTCCCGGATGGCGTCCGGATCCATTCCGAAGCTGTGGGCGAAACGCTCGTCGGCGATGAACAGGTCGTCGGGGATGCTCCAGACCCAGGTACCGATGATCGCCCCGGCATCCAGTGCCAGCTGCACGCGTTCGGCCGCCAATCGTTCGTCCGCGCCGGACCCTAGCCCCATCAGGAAAGCCTCGTTTCCACCCGTCCCCTCAAGCCCGTGAAGATCGCATCACGGTCCGTCTGCATTCCGTGAACGCCGGCGGCTTCAGGTGCCCTGGAACACCGGCGCCAGCATCCGGAACGTGCCCGCGTCCGCATCCATTTCCACCGCGCCGCCGTGCGGCACGATGAATTGCTCCTTGATGTGCCCGATCATCGCACCGCGGTAGGCAGGGATCCCCAACGGCCGGATGTGGTCGTCGAAGATCTGGTCCAGCGTCAGCGAACCGTAGCCCGCGCCCGGATCGCAGTCGGTGCAGTCGCCGAAGATGAAGCCGGCGATGGCGTCCAGCGCGCCCATCAGCTTGAGCGTGGTGAGCATGCGGTCGACGCGGTACGGCGCCTCCTCCACGTCTTCCAGGAACAGGATCCGCCCGGCGAAGTCCGGCAGGTACGGCGAGCCGGCGATCGCCGTCAGCACCGTCAGGTTGCCGCCGATGAGCTCGCCGCGCGCCTTGCCGCCCGTGATCGTGAGGGTGCGGTTCTCGCGCGGCACCAGTTCGTCGTCCGCGTCGGTCACGACGTTGCGATACCGCATCAGTTCGCGCTCGAAGAACATCCGCTTGAACTGGTCCACGTTGAACGGGTTCCAGCTGCCCGCCCCGATCGGCCCGTGGAAGGTCACCAGGCCCGCCTTCGCGAGCAGTGCGTTGTGCAGCGCGGTGATGTCCGAGTAGCCCAGCAGCACCTTCGGGTTCGCGCGGATCGTGGCGTAGTCGAGCAGCGGCAGCAGCCGCGCGGCGCCCGAGCCGCCGCGGACGCAGACGATGCCGTCGACGTCGGGATCCGCGAACATCGCGTTGAGGTCGCCGGCGCGCTCCGCGTCCGTGCCGGCGAGGTGGCCGTAGCGGTCGTCGTAGTGGGGCGCCAGCCTGACCTTGAAGCCGAGCGCTTCCATCGCCTCGCGGGCGAGTTGCAGCGTCAGCCGCGCATCGACCGCCGCGGAGGGGCTGACCAGCCCGATGGTGTCGCCTGGTTGGAGGGGCTTCGGCAGGACGCGCGACCGCGCACTGGCGGCCGGAACGGCTGCAGCCGCGGACCCGCCAACGCCCGCCACCAGCGGCACCAGCCCCGCCAGCGCCGCACCCCCGAGGAACTGTCGCCTGTGCATGCCAACCGCCCGTCTATGCGTTGGCGGGCAGGTTAGCGGAACCGGCAAGGGTCCCGCTTTGCTTGACCGGCCGCCGCGCCGCGCCTTACATGGACGGATGGCAGACGTCCTGATCGTCGGCGCAGGTCCCACCGGGCTGGTCCTGGCGCTCTGGCTGACCCGGCAGGGCGTGGGCGTGCGGATCATCGACCGGAGCACCGGGCCGGGTGAGACGTCGCGGGCGCTGGCGGTGCAGGCGCGCACGCTGGAGCTCTACCGGCAGCTGGGCCTGGCCGATGCGGTGATCGCCGCCGGCCACCGGATCCCGGCGATGAACGTCTGGGCCCGGGGGAAGCAACGCGCGCGCATCGTGTTCGGGGATGCCGGCGCCGATGTCTCGCCCTACCCGTTCGTGCTCGTGTATCCGCAGGACCACCACGAGCGCCTGCTGGTGGATGCGTTGCAGGCCCTGGGCGTCACGGTCGAACGCAACACGGCACTGCTGGACTTCGAAGACACCGGCGAGCGCGCCATCGCCCGATTGCGGCTGCCGGACGGAAGCGAACAGCGGGCGACCTGCCGCTACCTGGCCGGCTGCGACGGGGCCGGTTCCACCGTGCGCCACGCGCTCGGTACCGGATTCGAAGGCGGCACCTACAAACATGTCTTCTACGTGGCGGACGTGGAACTGGGCGGCCTGGCTGCCGTCGACGAGGGGCACGTGGCGCTGGAAGGCAGCGACTTCATCCTCGTCCTGCCTTACGACACCCATGGCAGGGCACGCCTGGTCGGCACGGTGCGCGACGAGCGTGCGGACGACCCGGACGCGTTGACCTTCGCCGACGTCGACAAGGAGGCGGGCGCCAGCCTCGGATTGCGGATCGACAAGGTCAACTGGTTCTCCACCTACCGCGTGCACCACCGGGTCGCGGACGCGTTCCGCCACGGCCGCGTGTTCCTGCTCGGCGACGCCGCCCACATCCACAGCCCCGCCGGCGGCCAGGGCATGAACACCGGCATCGTCGACGCCATCAACCTGGGCTGGAAGCTGGCGGACGTGTTGCAGGGCCGCGCCCCGGACGCGCTGCTCGACAGCTACGCCATCGAGCGCATGGCGTTCGCGCGCACGCTGGTCGCGACGACGGACCGTGCGTTCACCCTGGTCACCAGCGACACGGCCGTGGCCAACTTCGCCAAGACCTGGATCGCCCCGCAGCTGGCGAGCCTGGCCTACCGCTTCCGCAGCCTCGGCACGTTCCTGTTCGAGACCGTGTCGCAGACGACGATGGACTATCGCGACAGCCCGCTGAGCGCAGGCGAGGCTGGCGACGTCCAGGGCGGCGACCGCCTGCCCTGGGTCGACGCGGGCGGCGCGGACAACTTCGCGCAGCTGCCGGCGATCGGCTGGCAGTTGCACGTGTACGGCGAATCCCGGCGCGAACTGCAGGCCTGGTGCGACCAGCGTGCGATCGCTTTTCGCCGGTTCGAGTGGACCGCGGCGCACGGGCGCGCCGGCCTGGCCCGCGATGCCGCATACCTGTTGCGCCCCGACGGCTACGTGGCCCTCGCCGACG
>CAMPJU010000085.1 GCA_946886995.1 uncultured Lysobacteraceae bacterium | reverse complement strand
GGGCGACGCACGGACCGCGAGGAGTCCCGGCCGGGCGTCGGCCCCGTCACGTTCTTGGCAACACTGTCACTGGCGCGGGCAGCGTCAGTCATCTCCATCGGAGGACGCTTCGCCGCCGCCGGCATCGCCGCTGGTGGCGGGCGCAAGCCGCTGGCGCAGCTCCGCCTCCAGCCGCACCGCTACCTGCGGGTTGTCCTTGAGGTACTGGCGGGCGTTCTCCTTGCCCTGGCCGATGCGCTCGTCGTACGCGCTGTACCAGGCGCCCGACTTCTCGACCAGCCTGGCATCCACGCCCAGGTCGATCAGCTCGCCCTCGCGGGAGATGCCCTCGCCGTACAGGATCTCGGTGAGCACCTGCTTGAACGGCGGCGCCATCTTGTTCTTGACCACCTTGATCTTGGTCTGGTTGCCGATGATCTCGTCGCCTTTCTTGACCGACCCGATGCGGCGGATGTCCAGGCGCACCGACGCGTAGAACTTCAGCGCGTTGCCACCGGTCGTGGTCTCGGGACTCTGGCCCGGCATCATGATCCCGATCTTGTGGCGCAGCTGGTTGATGAAGATCACCATGCAGTTGCTGCGCTTGATGTTGCCTGTCAGCTTGCGCAGCGCCTGGCTCATCAGCCTGGCCTGCAGGCCAGGCAGCTGGTCGCCCATCTCGCCCTCGATTTCGGCCCTGGGCGTGAGCGCGGCGACGGAGTCGATCACCACCATGTCCACGGCGTTGGACCGGACCAGCATGTCGGCGATCTCCAGTGCCTGCTCGCCCGTGTCGGGCTGGCTGACCAGCATGTCGTCGATGTTGACGCCGAGCTTCTGCGCGTAGATCGGATCGAGCGCGTGCTCGGCGTCGATGAACGCCGCGGTCCCGCCGGCCTTCTGGCACTGCGCGATGGTCTGCAGCGTCAGCGTGGTCTTGCCCGAGGATTCCGGGCCGTAGATCTCGACGACGCGCCCCTTGGGCAGGCCCCCGATCCCCAGCGCGATGTCGAGCATGAGCGAACCGGTGCCGATGACCTCGGCCGCCTCGACGGTACGGTCGCCCATGCGCATGACCGAGCCCTTGCCGAACTGCTTCTCGATCTGGCCCAGTGCGGCGGAAAGGGCGCGCTTCTTGTTTTCGTCCATGGCTCGGTCCTCGGTTCTTGGTCTGGATGCGTTGGAGTGGAAGCTAGCGTGGGGCGGTCGCGCAGGTTGAGACTGCTCCGACCCGGACGTTACGGACTGCCGCCGGCGCCTGGCTGCCGGCTTGCCACCCTGCTTGCGGTCGGGAATTCCCGCGCCATCGCCGCTCACCGACCCACGCGTCCCGGGTTGGGCCGCACGAGTCCGCAATACAGCCCCTCGATCGCGAAGTCCTGGTCCGGCCCGACCTCGATGGGTGCGTAGTCGGGATTGCGCGGCAGCAACCGGATCCGGTCCTGGCCGACCTTCAACAGCTTCACCGTGATCTCGTCGTCCACCCGGGCCACGACGATCTGTCCGGAACGCGCGTCCGCGGTGCGATGCACGCCGATCAGGTCGCCGTCGAAGATCCCCTCCTCGCGCATCGAGTCGCCCTTGACCTTGAGCAGGTAGTCGGGCGACGGCGAGAAGAACACGCGGTCCAGCAGGACGTAGTCGTCGGCGACCACGCCTGCGCCGGACCCGATGGGCGCGCCCGCGGCCACGCGACCGAGCACCGGCAGGCGCAACGCGTTGTCGTTGGCGGCCACCGCGCCGGCCGGCGCATCGTCGTTGGCGCCCGCCGCGAACAGGTCGGCCTCGCCATGGATGGCTTCGGGTGGCAGCAGCAGGCGGATGCCGCGCGCCTTGCCCGGGAGGCGCCGGATGGCCCCCGCCTGTTCCAGCGCCTCGAGGTGGTACTGCGCAGCGCGCACGCCGGAGAACCCCATCGCCCGCGCGATTTCCGCCTGCGAAGGGGGCATGCCGTCGCGGGCCACGCCATCGGCGATGAGGCCGAGGATCGTGCGCTGGGTGTCGGTCAGGTCCATGGTTAGTAGTAATACTACTAACGACAGTGGTCGTCAACGGCATTTCGCCGTCGGGCGGCTCCTACTGGGAGGGGCCGGTGGCGACGGCCTCCAGGCCGTGCAACGCCGCCGCGACGGTCTGGCGCCGTACCGCGTCGCGGTCGCCGTCGAAGCCGAACTTCTCGGCGATCGGATAGCCGCCCCGCCGCTTCCACGCGATCCACACGGTGCCGACCGGCTTGTCCTCCGTGCCGCCCGTGGGGCCGGCGATGCCGGTCACCGCCACGGCGACGGTCGCGCCGGAATGCACCAGCGCGCCCGAGACCATCTCCACCACGCACTCGCGGCTCACGGCGCCGTGCACTTCGAGGGTCAACGGATTGACCCCCAGCATCGCCTGCTTGGCCTCGTAGCTGTACGCGGCCATTCCGCAATCGAACCAGCTGGAGCTGCCCGGGACGTCGGTGACGGCCTTGGCGATCCAGCCGCCGGTGCAACTCTCCGCGGTCACCAGCATCTGCCGCGCCGCACGCAACCGCTCGCCCAGGCGGGCGGCGGCGGCGTGCAACTCGGCATCAGTGGGATGCGACATCCGGTCAGTACGCGACCCGCAAGGTGACGCCGAACATCGCCGGCGCACCGAGGAACGCGTTGTACGTGTTCATCGGATCACCCGGCTGCGGCGAGCCGACGGCCTGCAGCGGCCCGTCGAACCCGACCTGCACGTAGTCCTCGTCGAACACGTTGGTGCCCCACAGCTCCACCATCCAGCGGTTGTCGCGGCGGCCGAAGCCGATGCGCGCATTGACCACCGTGTAGGCGTCCTGGTGCTTCTCGGCATCCAGGTCCGAACCGGTATTGAAGTCGGACATGTACTTGCCGCCCACGTTGAACCGGCCGATCAGGTTGCTGCCCACGTCCCACTCGTAGGTCGCCGACAGCGAACCCGACCAGTACGGGGCGAAGCTCACCCGGTTGCCCGGCAGCTTGTACAGCTGGCCGGCGGGCTCGTCGAAGTCGGCGCCCGGGATGTCCTCGCCGTAACGCGTGTCCGCGTACATCAGGCCGCCCTGCAGCATAAGGCCGTCCACCGCCTCCGGCTGCCACAGGATCTCGGTGTCCACGCCCTTGGAGACCACTTCCGGGATCGCGCGCACCACGAAGCTGGTGCCGAGGAAGCTGTTGAGCTGGAAGTCGTCGTAGGTCTGGTGGAACAACGTGGCGTTGAGCAGCAGGTTGCCGCCGGCCCACGTGGTCTTGGCGCCCAGCTCGTAGCTGTCGACGAACTCGCCCGGGAAGGACGTGTCGGCCACCGGGAGGATGCCCGCCGTACCGCTGGACAGGCCGGTGTTGGACTGGACGCGGTCCAGGTTGAACCCCCCGGGCTTGTAGCCGCGCGCACCCGAGGCGTACGCCATCACGTGCTCGTTGAAGCGGTACGCACCCTTTACCGTGCCGGACCATTCGTCCTCGTCGCGCTGCTGTTCGGTCACCCGCCCGTTGTGCAGGGCGTTGGCCCAGGGCAGGCACATGTAACCGGCGATCTGCGGCGCGGCCGCGCCGATCAGCGCCGCCTGGACCGCGGGCGGCAGGAACTGCCAGCCCTGGATGCGCTGCGCCAGCGCACCGCCCACGCGCGCCGCGGGATTCGCGAGCGTGGCACCGCAGCCGATGCTGCCGTTGGGATTGCTGTAGGTCGACAGCAGGTCCTTTTCCTCGCGCGTGTAGCGCAGGCCCAGGGTCAGGTCGAGCGCGTCGGTGGCATGCCAGGTGTTGTTGGTGAAGAACGCCAGGCTCTTGGACTCCTGCCGGTGCTGGTCGAGCGCGGCCAGGCCCGCGAAGTTGGTGCCGAACGGCTGGCCGCTGACCTGCGACAGGAACAGCGCGGGGTTGGCAGTGTTCACGCTGATGCCGAGCGGTGCGTACGGCGCGAGCTGCTGGGCGATCGCGCCCAGCACCAGCTGGCCGACCAGCGTCGACAGGTACGGCTCGTAATCGGCGCCGATGCGGTAGGACTCGTTGCGGTCCAGGCTTTCGTCCGCGTAGAACGCGCCGACCATCCAGTCCACGGAACCGGAGGTGCCGGTCAGCCGGAATTCCTGGCTGAAGGTGTCGAAACCGGTCAGGGATTCGTCGCGCTCCGGGTTGCGGTACAGCAGGTCCGCGGTGGTGAAGTCGAAGTCCAGGCCTGCGATCGCCTCCCAGTCGCGGTGCGCGGTGATCGAGGTGAACGTCGCGCCGCCCATCAGGTCGGTGTCCCAGTCCACCTGCGCCGAGATGCCGCCGTCCTTGATGTCCTGCTCGGTGCCGCGGTTGCTGTAGGCCGTGCGGTCGAACGGATCCGCCGGGATGGCGATGCCGTTGCCGCCACCGAGGAAGTCGATCAGCGGCCCGGTGCCGCCGGTGACCAGCTGCACGGCGGTGCAGCAGTTCTCCTCGCGGCTGGTGTAGTCGGCGATCAGCAGCACGTCGACGTCGTCGTTCGGCTCCACGAGCAGCTGGCCGCGGAACAGGTGGTAGTTCTGGTCGTAGTCCTCGGTGTTGTCGCGGGGACCGTCGCCGGTTTCCACGTCCATCCAGCCGTCGCGCTTGCGCTTGGCGGCATAGATCCGGAACGCGGCATTGTCGGAAATGGCGTCGTTGTAGGAACCGGCGACGCCGAACGCGTTGTAGTCGCCGACGGTGAGCTCGCCTTCCACGCGCTGCATGTAGCTCGGACGGCGGGTCACGACGTTGATCACGCCGGCGGAGGTGTTCTTTCCGAACACCGTGCCCTGCGGACCCTTCAGCACTTCGACGCGCTCGATCTCGCCCAGGTCGCCGAAGCCGACGCTGTTGCGGGGCCGGTAGACGCCGTCGATCACGACGCCGACGGACGACTCGAGACCGGCGTTGTCGCCCACGGTGCCGATGCCGCGGATGCGCGCGGTGGTGATCGCCTCGTTCTGCGTGCTGGTGACCGTCAGGCCGGGCACCACGACCTGCAGGTCCTTGATGTCCTTGACGCCGGCGTCCTGCAGGAGTTGCCAGTCCAGCGCGGTGACCGAGATCGGCACGTCCTGGAGTTGTTCCTCGCGCTTCTGCGCGGTGACGGTGATGGTGGCGAGCGTGGTCGCCTCTTCTTCCTCCGCAGGGGGTGCAGCGGCCTCTTGCGCGTGCAGCGACGCGGCAGAGAACGAGGCCAACGCCGCCACGACGGCGGATGCGAGCAGTTTGCGACCGGGCCTTGCGACCGACATGGTGTCCCCCTCCAGAATGTGCATTGCGCAGGAATGCCCGGACGGTGCCCGGACACAGGTCATTCCCGTTCCTTCTGCCTGCCGGGGTGGGGGGACGCGGCAAGCCTGGCCGGGTGCGACCGTGGCGCGACCGTAGCACAACGCCATACGGTCGTGAATGGTGCTTCCGGCACGGGATCCGCGGGCCGCAAAAGAGGAACCCCGGCCGAGGCCGGGGTTCCCTGGTACAGCGTGCCGCGAAGGATGGATCAGTAGGCGGCAGCGGCCGACACGGCGGCGGCGGCATCCACGATCCCGTTGCCGATCGGCTTGTCGTTGCTGCCCGGGAAGGCACGCAGCGTGCCCTTGAGGATCGACTCGACCTGGGCAGGGGTCAGCGGGGTGCTGGCCACCGACTGCATCAGCGCCACGACGGCCGCCACGTGCGGCGACGCCATCGAGGTGCCCGCCATGCAGGAGTAGTTCTCGGTGGTCGGATCCTTGGTGCCGGAGTTGCCGGTGGACACGATCAGCGTCGTGCAGTCCGGGCTGTCTCCGCCGGGCGCGGCCACGTCGATCGTGCTGCCGTAGTTGGAGTAGCTGGCCCGGGTGCCCGACTTGTTGCTCGCCGCCACGTTGATCACGTTGCCGCAGCTTGCCGGGGTGAACCCGGAGGCATCCGCGTTGCTGTTGCCCGCGGCCACCACGACCGTCGTGCCGCGCGACACGGCGGAATTGATGGCGTTCTGGTAGCTGCTCGAGCAGGCACCGCTGCCACCCAGCGACATGTTGATGACCTCGGCCGGGTTGGCATTGGCCGGAACGCCGGACACGCTGCCGCCCGAGGCCCAGACGATGCCGTCGACGATGTCGGAGGTGTAGCCGCCGCCGCGGCCCAGGACGCGGACCGGCACGACCTTCGCGCCATAGGCGCCGCCGATCACGCCGTGGTTGTTGTTGCCCACCGCGGCGACCGTGCCC
>CAMPJU010000084.1 GCA_946886995.1 uncultured Lysobacteraceae bacterium | reverse complement strand
GGCGCGCAGCGCCGCGGTGACGTTGGCGGTCTCGGAGGCGTCCGACCAGCCGGTGACCTGCCCCCCGCCGTCGAAATCCGAGGCGATGCCGACATGGTCCACGCCGGCCACGTCGACCATGTGCGCGATGTGGTCGACGTATTCCTCCAGCGACGCCATCGGGAACCGGGCCTCGATCGCGCGCATGCCCTCCACCGCCATCGGCAACGCGCCGTGCAGCACGCTGTCGTACACCTCGGCGCCGGCGCTTTCCGCCACGCGCGCCTGCAACGCGGCTTCGGCTTCGGCACGCGCCGCATCGGACTTCACGAACTCCCGGTAGGCGACCGCCTGGACCACGCCGCCCCGTGCGGCGATGGCGCGCAGCAGGTCGTCCGGGAGGTTGCGCGGATGGTCCACCAGCGCACGCGCCGACGAGTGCGAGGCAATGACCGGCGCGGCGGACACGGCCAGGACGTCGCGCACGCATGCATCGGAGGCATGCGAGACATCGACCATCATCCCCAGTGCGTTGGCGCGCAGCACGACCGAGCGCCCGAACCCGCTCAGGCCGCGGTCGCCTGCCGGTTCATCGCCGAACTCGGGCCGCGTCCCGGAACTGGTGCAGATCGCATTGTGGCCGGTATGCGTCAGCCCGAGGTAGCGCGCACCGCGCGCATGCGCCGCCTCCAGCGCGTCGAGGCTGCGCCCCAGCGAGTAGCCGTTCTCGATGCCGATCATCGCCGACAGCAGGCCGGCATCATGGTTGGCCACGACGTCCCCGGGCGACGTCGCCAGCCGGATCCGGTCCGGGTAGCGTTCGACCATCATCTCGATCGCGGAATACTTGCGCTCCGCCGTGGCCATCGCCGTCGCGTAGCCCTCCGCCGTGAGCGGGCCCTGCTCCACGTAGATGACGAAGAAGGCGGCGTCCAGGCCACCGCGTTCCATCTTTCCGAGGTCGACCCGGAGCTGCGTGTCGGTCCCGACGTCGAACCGGGCGTCGCGCATGTAGTCGTCCGGGATGTCGACGTGGGTGTCGAGGGTCAGCGGTTCATGCGCAAGGGTCGGCGCCGGCGCGAATGCCGCCGCCAGCAGTGCCATCGCGAGTCGATTCATTCCGTGGACTCCCAGTCGGTCGCCGGCTGCTCGCCGGCGATCATTTCGTCGAATGTCTGGCGGCGGCGCACCAGCGCGTAGCGGCCGCGGTCGAGCATGACTTCCGCGGCCAGCGGGCGCGAGTTGTAGGTCGAACCCATCGATGCGCCATAGGCCCCGGTGCCCGCGATGAGCACGACGTCGCCCGTTTCGCAGCGGGGCAAGTCCCGGCCCTGCGCGAACGTGTCGCCGGTCTCGCACACCGGGCCGACCACGTCGTAGCGTTCCATCGGCCGTGCCTGGCGGTGCAGCGGCACCATCTCGTGCCACGCGTCGTACAGCGACGGCCGCAGCAGGTCGTTCATCGCCGCGTCCAGGACCAGGAAATCGCGCTGCTCGCCATGCTTGACCCGGACCACGCGGGAGACCAGTACCCCGGCCTCCGCGACCAGCCACCGCCCCGGCTCGAGCAGCAGTCGGCCTTCGAAGCCGGCGAGTGCCTGCCGGATCGCGGCGACATAGTCGTCGGCGCGGATCGTCCGCTCCTGGCCGTGGCGATAGGCCACGCCCAGCCCCCCGCCCACGTCGATGCTGTCGATGGCGTGCCCGGCCATCAGCAACTCGCGCCAGAACGCCGACAGCCGCTGCAGCGCCAGCCGAAGCGGCTGCAGCGACAGCAGCTGCGAGCCGATGTGCATGTGCAGCCCGTCCAGCCGGACAGCGGGATGCCGGTCGGCCTCGGCGAACCATCGCCGCGCTTCCGCCAGTCCCACCCCGAACTTGTTCTCCGCCTTGCCGGTGGAGATCTTCGCGTGGGTGCCGGCGTCGACGTCGGGGTTGATCCGCACGGCGGCGCGGGCGACGGTGCCGCGGCTTGCCGCGCAGGCCTGCAGCAGGTGCAACTCGTCGCGGGACTCCACGTTGAAACGTCCCACGCCGGCGGCCAGCGCCTCGGAGACCTCGTCCGCGGTCTTGCCGACGCCCGAGAACACGATGCGGTCGGCGGGAATGCCGGCCCGCAACGCGCGCCGCATCTCGCCGGCGGAAACGATGTCGGCCCCCAGCCCGGCTTCCGCCATGAGCGCGAGCACCGCGCCGTTGGGGTTCGCCTTCACCGCGTAGCACGGCAGCGCATCCAGTCCCTGCAGCGCCGACTGCAGTTCGTCGATCCGCGCCCGGATCGCGCTGGCCGAATACGCATGGAACGGGGTGGGCACGCGCGTGGCCAGCGCCCGGAGGTCGACGCCGTCGATCACGCCCGGGTCGGGGCCGGCCTGCGTCGTGTGGATGGATTCCCCGCGCGCGGCGAGGTCAGTGGTGGCTTGCAAGGCGATCCCGGAAAAAAAGAGGCGGCCCGCGAGGGGGCCGCCAAGGGGGTTTGCTGCCGTCAGAAGTTGTAGGTGACCACCAGCTGCATGTACCGCGGCGACTGCCAGCGACGCGCCTGGCCGAAGTACGGCATCTGGTTGCCCGGCGTGCTCTCGTAGCGCGAGTGGACGTGGGTCGCAGCCTGCCGGTTGAGCAGGTTGTAGACCGAGAAGCGGGCCGACAGGTCGATGGCGTCGCTCGGATACGTCCAGGTGACGCTGGCGCTCAGGTCGTGCACCCAGGGCTTGCGGCCGAAGGCGCCCAGCGGGCTGAACACGAACTCGCGCTCGTCCCAGTCGCCGGTGCAGTTGGCCACGCACAGCCAGCCCGAACCACCGCCGCTGAACTCGCTGGGACCGCCGGCGCTCCGGTTGTCCAGCGGCCAGCGCACGCCGTAGGCCGAGATCGGGCCGCCCGAGATGCCGGAGTACGTCGCGCCTACGCTGAACATCTCGTTGATCTTGTAGCTGCCGCGCAGCTTGATCTGGTGCCGGTGGTCGTTGAACAGCGGCCCGTAGCGCTCGTTCACCGCCGGATGGTCGTAGTACTGCACCAGGTTAGTGTCGTTGTAACCGGTGTCGGAGTTGACCGGACCCTCGACGTTGCCCTCGCTCTTGGACCACGTGTAGCTGGCGTTGAACGCCCACTTGTCGTCCCAGGCGCGGTCGACCTGGAACTCGATGGCCTTGTAGGTGCGCCGGGGCTTCTTGTAGCCCATGATCGTGCCGCTCCCGAGGCCGATGTAGCCATCCTTCGAGCTGTCGAAGGTGACCCAGTCGTTGGTGTCCGGGCACCACAGCGTGGTGGTCTCGCCCGGGTTGATGATCGGCCAGTCACCCGAGTACCAGGGGCAGCCCTCGACGTGGGTGATGCGCGCGTCCTCGACCGCGCGGGTGACCTTGCGGTAGGTGGCGTTGATGCCGTACGACCAGGCGGAGTTGATCGCCTGCTGGAAGCCCAGGATGAACTCGTCCTGGAAGACCTGCTTGAGGTTCTTCGCCACGGCCGTGCGCATGTCGGATGGGGGCGGCACGTTGCCGTCGGTGTTGACCGGGCCGATCTGCGGGCCCAGGTCCGGCGCCAGGTAGGTGTTGCCGGTCACCGGGTCGGTGTGCTCCGTCCAGCCATCGAGCACGTAGTAGGTGTGCTCGTCGGTGGTGCCGCCGCCGAAGTAGTCGGTCAGCTTGTTGGTGAGCGGGATGTAGTAGCGGCCCGCGTTGCCGAACAGCTTGGTGGTCCCGTCGCCCTTCATGTCCCAGCTGAAGCCGATACGCGGCGAGATCATGTCGCTGTAGTCGGCGCGCGCGAACGTCGCGCCGCCTGCCAGCGTGTTGTGGAACTTGTCGGCCCGCAGGCCCAGCTGCAGCAGCAGGTTGTCGGTGACGCTCCAGTTGTCCTCGAGGTAGATCGCCTCGGCCTTCGTCGAGACCGGCGCGCCGGTGACGTACCGCCTGGCGTCGACGATCGCGGTCACGCCGTCCGGGATCGCCGCGCCGTTGGGCAGCAGGCCGCCCGGCGTCGCGGTGTTGGCGGTGTAGCTGAAGCCGTCGCCCGGGTAGTAGCGCTCGCTCTCGGAGTCCATGACCTCGCGGTCCATGCCGAAGCGCAGCAGGTGGTCGCCCAGCTCCCACTCGAAGTCGAGGCGGGTTGCCGTCCGTTCGTCCATGCGGTTGTTGATGCTGCCGTTGGTCGGGTGGCAGCCCGCCGACTGGATCCCGGATGCGCTGCGGTAGGCGGAGGAGAGGCTGACGATGCTGCAGTCCGCGTCCCAGGGGCTGCCGCCGCGCACGCTGCGTTCGTTGACGCCGTGCATCGCCTTGACCGTGAAGTTGTCGGCCAGGTGGCCGGTGTAGGTCAGCGACCAGTTGTCGCCGCCCGAACCGGACCAGCTCTGCCCGGTGGGATCGTCGCTGAACTCACCGGTGTCCCAGTCGTAGTCGTAGTTCGTGGTGTACGTCTCGGCCTCGTCGGAGAAGGCCAGCAACTCGAGCAGGTGGTCGTCGCTGAGCTGCCAGTCGAGCTTGGTGCCCCAGAAGTCGTTGTCGCTGCTGGTTTTCCAAGCCTCGATGGTGTCGACGTCCTGGGAATCGGAGTCGCGCTTCTCGTACATGGCGAAGAAGAACATGCGGTCCTTCATGATCGGGCCGGAGGCCCAGACGTTCGCCTTGTAGAAGGAGCTGTCGTCGCGGCTGGTGCGGTCGCGCTCGTCGATCGAGCCGTCGTCGTGGAAATGGTCCTTCATCGACGAATTCCAGGATTCCGGCTCGAAGGTGAGCTGGACGCCGCCATGGAACTCGTTGCCGCCCGAGCGGGTCACGGCGTTGATCACGCCGCCGGTGCTGCGACCGAACTCCGCCGAGTAGCCGCCGGTCTTGACCTGGAACTCCTCGTAGAACGCGAACGGCACGGTCGAGAAGCCCTGGCGCCGGTACGGGTCGGTGACGTTCAGGCCGTTGATGTACACGACGTTCTCGGCCACCGACGAGCCGCCGAACACCAGGCCGCCGAAGGTGGCGTTGGAGGCCGACACGCCCGGGGCCAGCAGCGCCACGGACGACAGGCTCTGCTCCACCGGCATGCGCGAGATTTCCTCGCGCGTCACGTTCATGGATGACTCGGTCGAGCGCACGTCCACCCGGTTGACGACGCGGTTGCCGACGACCTTCACGCCGCCAAGGTTGACCACGTCGCCAGCGGAGCCGAGGTCGACGGTCGCCGTGCCGCCGAGCGGAACGGCGACAAGGATCGGATCGCCGACGGTGGCACCGTCCCGTGCGACGGCCACCGTGTATTCGCCCGGGGGCAACTGGGCCAGGCGATAGCTGCCATCGGCGTTGACCGTCACCGTCCGGGTGGCCCCGGTGTCGGTGCTGGTGACCACGATCTGGTCACCCGCCGGTGCGTTGCCCGCCAGGGCGCCGGTGGTGCTTTGCGCCAACGTGGGTGCGGCGAGTGAAGAGAGGCAGAGCCCCATCGCGATGCAAAGAGCGGACTTGCGCAAGGTTCGGGTCCGGCTGGTCATGTCTTATCCCCGTCGTTAGCAGTGAGCGTATGCAGGACCTTGGCGTCGAAGCCGTAGTCCCACTGGTCGAAATAAAGGTTCCCGCCATCCCACTCCACTTCGCCACGCTGGGAATCGACGGTCTCGGATCGGAAATGCGCCTTGGCGGGCGCGAACTGCGTGCCCCACTCGTCGTTGAAGGCGATGCGGTAGGCATCCACGCCGCCCAGGTAGAACCATTCCAGCTCCGGCGCTTCTTCGAACCTGCCGGTCGTCACGTCCATCGGCACCCAGCCGTGCGGCGCCAGGTACACCAGGCCCCAGTCGTGCAGGTTGTCGTAGTCGCCGTCGGAAAAGACCATCCCCGACTGCCAGCGCGCGGGGATGCCGTTGAGCCGCAGCAGCGTGATCAGCAGCAGCGTCTGCTGCCCGCAGTCGGCATGGCCGGCGTGCAGCGCGTAGTCGCTGATGTTGGTGATCGTGGAGTACTCGCGCGCGCCGGCCCATGGAATCTCGTCCACGGCGGCAAAGAGCTTTTGCGCGATCCGGTACGGATTGGTCTCCTCGCCGACCACCCGCTGCGAGAACGCGCGCAGGTCGTCGGTGAACACCACGTGCGGGGGCTGCTCGGCGACGTGCGGCGCGAGCTGCGGGGTCACGGGCGCGGGCAGTACGCCGTCCGGATCGATCGCATGGTGCACGGCGTACCGGGTCAGTTCGTAGGTGACCGCGAACTCGGTCGGCG
>CAMPJU010000083.1 GCA_946886995.1 uncultured Lysobacteraceae bacterium | reverse complement strand
TCATGATCGGAAGGGCGCACTCCGCCTTGCAGGATCCTGGGCTCGCGAGCCGCGCGCGACATCGCCCTTCCCCAGGCCATGCGATTGCCCGCCGCGACGTGAAGGCCATCGCAACCGTCGCGCACCTTTTCGGCCATGCCGCCGATGTCCGACACCAGCAGCGGGCGACCGCACGCGAACGCTTCCTGGATGACCATCGGCGAGTTCTCCCACCAGATGGACGGCACCACGACCCAGTCCACTCCCGCCATGCGTGAACGCAGGTCGGACGGCTGGTACGGACCGACCCACTGCACCGTGCCCTCGTCCCGCAGCTCGCCCCGCAACGCCTCGACGCGTTTGCGGTAGGACTCGGTCTGCAGCTCGAGGTTCGCGCCGTGCACTTCGAGCACGATGTCGCGTCGCTCCTTGCGCCGCATCTGCGCCAGTGCCTCCAGCAGGACGTCCAGTCCCTTGAAGGGCGTGATCTGGCCGAAGAACGCGAAGCGATTGCGCGCCTCGCCCTCCGCCAACGGACGCGGGGGAAGTGGCGCGTCGGGTGACTGTCCGTTCTCGATCACCTCGATGCGGTCCGCGGCGATGCCCCATTCGACGTAGCGCTGGCGCAGGAAGTGCGACGGGGACACGAACCGGTCCACAAGGTCGAAGTGGCCCATGATGAAGTGGCGCCGCAGCCAGAAATCGTCGGCCGTGTGCTGCGGAAAGCACATCCGGCATTCCTCCGGCGTGGCGCGCACGCACAGGCGCTTGCCGTCGACCTTGATCATCTGCCCGTTGTTGCGGCAGATCGCCATGTACTCGTGCAGCGTGACCACGATGCGGGCATCCGGAACGACCTGCCGGATGACGCGGAGCACCTCGATCCCGAGATGCATGTAGTGGTGCAGGTGCACGATGGTCGGGCGCAGCGCGCGCAGCAGGTCCGCGAAACCGGTGAGCAGGGAGTCGCGGTGGGCCGCCTTCATCAGGTGCCAGTCGCCGATGCCCTGGTCCCAGGTGTACTCATGTTCGCGGCGCAGGCCGATGGCCCCGGTCGGCGCGCCGCTGCCACGATCCACCCGGCCGAGGAACCATGCAGCCTCCACGCCCGGCGTCGTGCGGTAGGCGCGATAGAGGTTGTGTGCAGCGATCTCGCCGCCCCCCAGGCTGAAGTCCGGATGAGCGTGGGAGATGACCAGGATCCTTTCGCCTTTCGTACTCAACGCCCAGCCTCCTGCACGCGCGATGGGTCGGCCGCCAGCGCCTCGATGCTCGCGCGCCATCGTTGCTGGTGCCGCACGCCGTTCCAGATGACGACCCGCGTCCGGTAGTCGCCGCTGCCGAGGAGCTTGAAGGACTGGCGCTCCAGGTGCGTGAGCACGACGTGCGGCAGGTACACGATCCGCCGGCCCGCCTCGCGCAGCTTCAGGCACAGGTCCGAGTCCTCGAAATCCCCGACCAGGTAGCCGGTGTCCCAGCCGCCGACGGCATCGAAGTCGCCGCGCCGCAGCGCCATGCAGGCGCCGGTGACGCAGGGAACGTCGGTGGGCGCGGTGTGTGGGTCGAGTGACGGCTCCAGCCCCATGCGGGGGTGGACGTTGGTCCAGATACCCAGGTCGTGCCGTCGACGGAAGGCCATGCCCGCATGCTGCAGCGAGCCGTCGCCGAACAGCAGGCGGGGACCGACCGCGCCGATGCCGGGATCGTCCTGGAGCGGCGCCACCAGCGCCTGCAACCAGCCAGGCTCCCGTGGGAACGCATCGCTGTTGAGGAAGACCAGCACGTCCCCTTCCGACTGTGCGGCGCCGAGGTTGTTGGCACCGGCAAAACCGCGGTTCACGCGGCCCCACACCCAGCGGAACGGAACCTGGTAGAGGTCGTGCAGCATCCATGCCGTCCCTGCCATGGGGTCGACCAGCGCCGGGTCGTCGACGACGTAGACGACTTCGGCATGCGCCAGCAACCACGGGTCGCGCGCGAATTCCAGCAATTGGTGCTCGACGAAATCGAGCCGCCCATACAGCGGCACGATGATGCTCACGCGCGGCGCCCCCGGCGACTGCCCGACGACCTCGAAACGCACGGGAAGATCGGCCCAGCACTTTTGCGCTGCCTGGATCAACCCGGACAACACGGGAAGATCGATCTTCGCGATGCGGTCGGCAAGGCCGGTGGGCGGCGTGGGGAAGGCGAACAGCCAGCGGCTCGCTGCGACTGGATCCGTCCCCCAGGACGTACAGGTGGTCCCGGCCAACGTGACCGGCCCGTTCACCCCGTCGGCAACCAGCGTCAGGCGCTCGCCGGGAGCGACGCCGGGCAGGCGGACAAGGAAGCCCGGCTGGCCCGCGCCCAGGTGGTGCGCGGACGGAAGCGACGACGCTACATCGGCGCGCGGCACGCGATGCGCGTCGGCCAACGGGAACCTGCGCCCGTCGGAGGTTTCGATCCAGGCGCGGGTGGTGGGCCGGCTCACCAGCCAACCGCTGGCGACCGCCTCATGGACATCGGAGCTGGAACGCGCCTCGTCGAGGACGCCGAGGGCGAAATCCCCTTCGAGCGCATCGTCGGCCTCGATGCCCGCAGGGTCATCGTGCAATCCCGCATCGCGCAGGTGGACGAGCGCCGGTTCCAACTGCGCACGGGCATCCTGCCCGACGAGCCCCTGCTGGACATGCATGCGATGCCCCGCCACCACGTCGCCGTCGTTGCCCAGGCACTCGAGTTCGACCGGGCCGTCGGGGGCGTCGTCGGCGACCAGCACGATACCCAGCATCTCGGACGCGTCACGCCCCAGGTAGCTGGCCACGTCCGGTCGTGACGTGCGGAACGCACGCGTCGGGACCGGTGCGCCGGCAACCGCCAGCCGATAGCCGGCGTTGCCACTGGACCACCCGCCCACGATCAGGGATTGGCCGAGACGAACCGCCTGGTCCACCTTCGTCGTGACCACTGCCGGACCACCGGGACTCCACGTCACCGGCGCCCGCAGGATGTCCGGCTGCCCGGCGGACTTCCGCCCGAGCCGCAAGTGGCCCGCAAGCCGTCTGCCGATGCTCATGCCTGGCTGCCGCCCCCTTCGAGCTTCTTCGCGAGTGGTCCGGCGAGCCTGAAAGCATCGCCGGTCGCGCCGTCGTGTGCATGCACCTGCAACAATCCTGCCAGATCGGACAGGCGGGAGATGCCCGGCGCCGGCACGCTTGCCTGGTAGCCCACGAGGGCATGCGCGAGACCGAGGTGCGACTGCACGTCCGGCCTGAGCTGTTTCTCGAACGCATCCAGGCGGTGGACCACGTCGCCGATGCGGACCGACAGCACCGCGGGCAGCTGTCCATCGCGCTCGACGGCCCACCCGCGCAGCAACAGGCGCCCACCTGCCAGCTTGGCCTCGTCGACGAAGCCCATCGCGCCAGGGGCCTGCGTGCCACTGGCCGGTCCGGCGCCTGTCATCGACAAGTAAAAGGCCTCTGCCTCGGCATGGAATACATCCTGTGGCATCAGCTTCGCGCCGGGGCGGTCCCACTGCAACACCACCGGCATGTAACCGGCGTCCGCAAGGTGCCCGCGGACCTTCTCCTGGTGCGCTGCGGGCACGTAGGCGTCCAGCGCGAAATCACGCTCACCCGCTTCAGCGAGCCATGTCGCGACCAGGTCGCGTGCCAGCCCGCGATCGAAGACGCGCTCGATCGCCTGGTCGATCCGGAACGGCGAATAGTCGTCGCCAATGGCAGCAGCCAGGCCGGGCGCCACCTGCAACTTTCCCGCGGCGATCCGGCCCATCACCTGGTCGCCCGAAACCACCGGAACCCCCGCCGGGGGGAATAGCGAACGAGCGATGCTCGACTTGCCGAAAGCAGGCGGCTGCATCAGCAGGTATGCGGTGCGCCGCCGCGGCGAGACATGGATGATGTGCCGGTTCACCGGATCGCCCGCCTGCGTCACGCTGGGGCCCATCCACTTCCAGGCGTAGTCGGCAAACACTTCGCGCAACCTGGGCATCGTGGGGAACAGGCGTTCGTCATTGTCCCGCGCGACCTTGACCCACGCGCTCTCCTTGGACGTGACGATGCCCAGTTCGAGCACCAGCACGCCATCGGGGGTCAGGTGCCTGACAAGTTCGTGGAGCAGGGCTTCCTGGTCTTCGGCGTAGTGCAATGCAGACGCCAGCAGGATCACGTCGAAAGGCCCCTCGGGCAGCCATTCCCAGCCGCGCGCGTGGAACTCGCAATCGGGGAAGCGCTCGCGTGCGCGGGCAATGAAACCATGGCTGCGGTCGATCCCGACCGAGCGAGCCGCGCCCACGTGGCGTGCGAATCCACAGAAAAAGCCTTCATTGCAACCGACGTCGAGGAACGTCTTGCCCGCCAGCTCGGGGAACGCCATGCGCTTGAGCTTGTCGAGCGTCATGGAGTCGCCGGGCGCGCCCGGGAAGGATTGGTACTGTGCCATTCGGTCTGTTGCTCCGGAATGCGGCCCGCGCCGTCAGGTGGACTGGCGCGGCGTGACAAAGCCTGGCGCGATGCGCAGCGGTGCATGCGCCTCCTCGGGGGAACTCCCGCCAAACACCTGTATGTCTTCGCCGAGATCGGCAAGGGATTCCGCGCCCGGAACGTGGACGTCGGCATGGAAGCCGCACTCGGCGTTCGCAAGGCCGAAATGCCCGGCGACATCGGCGCGCGGATGGTGCTCGACGTCGCGCGCCACGTAGCGTCGACCCATCACCTGCAGGACGACGCCGCCAGGAACGCGCCCTTCCGTGTCGACGAGCCAGCCCTTGATGCGGAAAGAGCCGTCCGGCAGGCGGGCGATCGCCTCTGCGCAGCCGTAGACCTGCGCGCTGCCATCCTCGGGCACGGCACCGGGTTCGGCGCGGATCCGCAGCTGCGCGAGCAGCGCGTGATAATGCGCGAGCGATGACACGATGTCGCCCTGGTACACCAGTCGTCCCTGCTCCAGCACGATGCCCCGGTTGCAGATGTTGCGCAGCAGGCCGACGCTGTGGCTGGCCAGGACGAGAATCTTGCTGCCGCCGACGCGGCTCTGCATGCGGTCCTTGGCTCGCGCCATGAAATCGGCGTCCCCCGCGCCGACCCATTCGTCCATCAGGATGATGTCGTTCTGGACGCTGGTCGAGATGGCGAATCCGAGCCGCATCTTCTGGCCCGACGACAACGTCCGCAGCCGGTGCGTTGCCTTGTCGGCCAGCCCCGAGAACTCCAGGATGGGTTCCACCTGGTGGCGCAGGTAGGCCGATCGCAACCCCATCGCGATGCCACGCAGGAAGATGTTCTCGCGGACGGTCGCCTCGCCGCTGAACCCCAGTGACATGTTGAGCAGGGCCTGGCAGCTGCCGTCGACCTGAAGGCGCCCGCTGGTGGGCCGGTACACGCCGTTGAGCACGCGCAGGAGCGTTGACTTGCCTGCGCCATTGCGCCCGAGGATGGCCAGCCGGTCGCCCTCCCGCAACTCGAAGTCGATCTCGTGCAGCAGCCGCGTCACGCGCCGCCGGGGCGGGTCCAGCATCGCCCCGAGGAACATGCTGGTCCAGTCGTCGGCCTCCCGCTCGCGCTGCAGGAAGATCGGGACGTCGAGGCTTACCGCCTCCGCTCGGACAAGCGCGGACATGCCGTCAGATCCAGAGCGGCACGAACCGCGAGTAACGGCGATAAAGGAAGGTGGCCATGCCGAGGCCGGCCACGGTCATGACCGCCACGTACGTGATCGACTGCTGCTCAATCGGTTCGCCCAGGATCGGTCCGCGAAACAGTGTCACGAAGTGGTAGAAGGGGTTGAGCCGCATGAACTGGCCACGCGGGCTGTCCGCGGGCATGTCGGACGGGTACCAGATGATCGGCGTGAGCAGGAAGAGGAAGATGCCGACGTTGCCGAGCAGCTGTCCAAAATCCGAGAAGCGCGCGCCCACCAGGGAGAACACGACGCTGATCCAGAATGCGTTGACGTAGAGCGCCAGCAACGTCAGCGGCGCCAGCGCGAGGCCCGCCCAGCGCACGTCGTCGTAGAGCGACAGGGCCACGACGACGATGGGTACGTACATGGCCATGTCGAAGAACGCCTTGGCCAGTGCCTGCATCAGGTAGTCGGTCAGCCGCACATGCCCGTCCATGATGAACGAGTAGCTGCCTCCGAAGACGTTGGCGCTGGCGATGATGGTCGACATCAACCCGCGAAAGACCATGGCGCCGAGCGCGATGTGCGCGGCGAACTGGGCCAGCGGGATGTTCCGCATCGCAGCGAAGAATGCGCC
>CAMPJU010000082.1 GCA_946886995.1 uncultured Lysobacteraceae bacterium | reverse complement strand
TACACCGTCGGCGACCCGCGCAACCCGATCATCAAGGAGCTCTCGCGCAAGCTGTGCGCGGCCGGCGGCAACCAGGCGCTGTTCGACATCAGCGAGCGCATCGAGACGCTGATGATGGACACCAAGAAGATGTTCCCGAACCTCGACTGGTACAGCGCCAGCGCGTACCACATGATGGGCATCCCGACGCCGATGTTCACGCCGCTGTTCGTGATCGCGCGCACCACCGGCTGGAGCGCCCACGTGATCGAGCAGCGCGAGGACGGCAAGATCATCCGCCCGAGCGCGAACTACGTCGGCCCGGACGACCGGGATTACGTCCCGATCGACAAGCGCTGAGCGACTTGGCCGGCGACTGGCTCTGGGTGGTCCTGGTCGCCGCGGCGGGCCTGGCCGTGGTCGGCGGGTCCGCGTCGCTGCACTTCGCCGGGCTGACCTGGCTGGACCGGTGGTGCTTCTGCACCACGGGTCGCGTGCCGTTCACCGCCGCGGTGGTCGCCGTGCTGGGCGTGATCGTCCTGCACCTCGCGCAGATCGTCGGGTTCGGCGTGCTGTTCTGGTGGGTGTCGCAATGGCCGGGCGGTGGCGTCGTCGACCCGGGCGGCGATCCCGGCCTGCTCGATGCGATCTACCTGTCGGCGCTCAACTACAGCACGCTGGGCCTGGGCGGGGACCTGTCGCCCGAGGGCCCGATCCGGATGCTGGTGGCGGTGGAGTCGCTGTTCGGCCTGCTGTCCATCACCTGGTCCGCGTCGTTCACCTACCACCGGCTGTCGCGCGGGTTCCCGGGCCACCAGCCCGACTGACGCTCAGCCCAGGCCCTCGGCCTGGAGCGCCGCACGGACGCCCGGGTCCTGTTCCATCCGGGTCTTGAACTCGCGCAGGTTGCCGAAGCCTTCCAGGTCGACGCCCAGCTTGTCCGCCCAGCGCAGCGTCACGTACAGGTAGGGGTCGGCGACGCTCCGGAACCCGGCGAGCCATTCGCGCCCCGACAGCTGCCTGTCGGCCGTTTCGAACAGCCCCCTCAACCGCTTGCGTGCTGCATCGCGCAGCGCGTCGTGGTGCGCCTCGTCGCCCAGGAACTTTCCCGGGGCGAACAGCGGGGTGAACGCCGGATGCAGGTCGGAATTGACGAAGGCCAGCCACCGCGCCGCCTGTGCGCGCTGGCGCGGGCTGCCGTCGCCCATCAGGCCGGCATCGGGAAAGCTGTCGGCGATGTAGCCCATGATCGCAGCGTTCTGGGTGAGCACGAAGTCGCCATCCACCACGGCGGGCACGGCGCCGGCGGGATTGATGGCGAGGTACTCCGGGCCTTTCAGCGACTTGCCGTCCAGGACCTCCACTTCGAACGGTCCGCCGGTCCAGTGCAGGGCGATGTGGTCAGCCGTGGAGCAGGCCCCTGGCTTGGTGTAGAGCTTCATGCGTGCCTCCGGTTGGCCAAAAGGAAACGGGAGGGCATCTCGCCCTCCCGTCCTGATGTTCGACCCGTGCGGTGCAACGCGGCGTCACGACTTCCTTGGCTTGAGGTCCTCGACCCGCAGGAACGTGTGGTCGCCGATCTCGGCCACGCGGTACGCGTTGCGCCAACTCGGGCTGGCGAGGGCCAGGGCCACGAAGTGGCTCGCGCCCGGGACGATCTCGTTGCGCTCGCCGGGCGGCAGCGCCCAGTTGTCCTCTGCATCCATGGCCACGTCGATCGAACGGGCCCAGGCGGCCGAGTTGGTGATCAGGTAGTCCGGGGACACCAGCGTCGGCGCGAACTGCTTGTTGGCGGTCACCACCGAGCACATGTCGTCGCCCCAGCGGCCGCTGTCGCGGCGGCGCAGGGCCACCTCGGCGACGGCCTGCTGGCCCTCGGTGCCCTGGTCGCGGGCCTCCAGGTACAGCGTCGTGCTCAGGCAGAGGGAGTCGGCGGCGGGCTGCGGCAGTACCTGCGACAACCAGAGGATCCAGGCCAGCTTCATTGGGCGGTTTGCTCCTTTGCTCGTGATGCCGGGCGCCGTGTCCCCGCCGGGGTTCGGCAGGAGGGCATTGCGTCCGGCAAGGCGTTTTCAGGAAACCCGCACCGAGCGGGTCTTGCGACGGGTTCGCACTTCGTGGGCGGCCGCACTGGCGGCGCTGGTGCCCTGGGGCGAATGGCCGCGTGATCAGTCGGTGATCCGGGGCCTTCCGCCGGTCCCGCCGGTCAGGCTCGGGGCGGGAAAGTGTGCGCAAGGTAAAGGTCCCAAACCGAACGTAGCCTGAACAAAAATCGCAAACCCTATGATTCCATTGGTTTTTCGTTATATAGGCGTGAAACGCGTGAGCCCCCGGTGAATATCACGCGAAACCGGCGTGACGGGCTCAGAGGGATGCCGCCAGTCGGCTCGCCTGGTCGATGGCTCGGCGCGCGTCCAGTTCGGCCGCGACGTCGGCGCCGCCAACCAGGTGCACTTCGGCACCCATGGCCTGCAGCGGGGACAGGAGGGGACGTCGCGGTTCCTGGCCTGCGCAGACCACCACGTGGTCGACCGGCAGGAGCTGTTCGCTGCCGTCCAGGGACACCCTGAAGCCGTCGGGTTCCAGGCCCAGGTAGGCGACCCCACCGTGCATCCTCACCGCCTTCGCCCTCAGGGCGGCGCGGTGGATCCAGCCGGTGGTCTTGCCCAGCCGCGCCCCGGGGCGCCCCGGGCTGCGCTGGAGCAGCCAGACGTCGCGGGCCGGCGGTTCCGGGCGGGCCGGCGCAAGGCCGCCGCGGGTCTCGAACGCCGGATCCACGCCCCATTCGGCCATCCAGCGGCTCCGGTCGAGGGTGGGAGAGGGCGCGTCGTGCACCAGGAATTCGGCGACATCGAAGCCGATCCCGCCGGCACCGACGATCGCGACCCGGGGGCCGCATTGCACGCGGCCCTGGAGCACGTCGTGGTACCCGACCACCCGCGGGTCGTCGACGCCCGGGAAGGTTGCGGCGCGCGGCGATACGCCGGTGGCGAGCACGATGGCGTCGTATGCCGCCAGCGCCTCCGCGTCGGCCACCGTGCCGAGGCGGACGTCGACCCCGGTGTCCCGGAGGCGTCGCGCGTAATAGCGCAAGGTTTCGTCGAACTCTTCCTTGCCGGGGATCCGGCGGGCGAGATTGAACTGGCCGCCGATGGCGGGCGCGGATTCGAACAGCGTCACCGCATGCCCGCGCTCCGCGGCCACCGTGGCACAGGCGAGGCCGGCCGGGCCTGCGCCGACCACCGCGATCCGGCGCGGCCGCGGTGCCGGCAGGTAGCACAGTTCGGTTTCGTGGCAGGCGCGCGGATTCACCAGGCAGCTGGCGGTCCGGTTCTCGAACACGGCGTCCAGGCAGGCCTGGTTGCAGGCGATGCACGTATTGATGGTGTCGGGCTGCCCGGCGGCGGCCTTGCGCACCCACTCGGGGTCGGCCAGGAACGGGCGGGCCATCGACACGAGGTCGGCACCGGTGTCGGCCAGCACCGCTTCGGCGACGTCGGGCATGTTGATCCGGTTGCTGGCCACGAGCGGGATGGAGACATGCGGCCGCAGCTTCGCGGTCACCCCGGCGAATGCCGCACGCGGGACGGAAGTCGCGATCGTCGGCACCCGCGATTCGTGCCAGCCGATGCCGGAGTTGATGATCGTCGCGCCGGCCGATTCCACGTCCCGCGCCTGCGCGACGATCTCGTCCCAGGCATTGCCGTCGGCGACGAGGTCGAGCAGCGAGAGCCGGTAGATGATGATGAAGTCCGGTCCGCAGGCCTCGCGCACCCGGCGCACCATCTCGACGGCGAAGCGCCGTCGCCTTGCCGCATCGCCGCCCCAGGCGTCGTCGCGCCGGTTGGTGCGCGGCGCGGTGAACGCATTGACCAGGTATCCCTCCGAACCCATCAGTTCGACGCCGTCGTAGCCGGCTTCGCGCGCGAGGCGGGCGGCGTTGGCGTACGCATCCAGTTGCCGTTCGATGCCCCGCGGGGACAGGGCGCGTGGCGTGAACGGATTGATGGGCGCCTTGGCGGCGGACGGCGCGACCGACAGCGGGTGATAGGCGTAACGCCCGGCATGCAGCAGTTGCAGGCAGACGTGCGCGCCATGCGCGTGCACCGCGGAGGTGACGAGGCGGTGCCGGCGGACGTGCCAGGGCATGGACATCCGGCCTGCGAACGGCTTGAGCCAACCCGTGACGTTCGGGGAAAACCCGCCCGTGACGAGCAATCCAACGCCACCCGCGGCGCGCTCGGCGAAGTACGCCGCCAGCCTGGGGAAGTCGCGCGCGCGATCCTCGAGGCCGGTGTGCATCGAGCCCATCAACACGCGGTTGCGCAGGGTCGCGAACCCCAGGTCCAGCGGCGCGAGCAGGCGGGGATAGGGCGCAGGCGGCGCCCCGTCGAAAGCGTCCGCCACCGGGTTCAGTCGGGCAGCCGGGCGCGGCCCAGCGTGTTGGCATCCGTCCCGAACCAGAGGCTCCCGGTAGCGGCATCGAACACCATGTGGCGGACGCTCCCGCCGCCGCTGGGGACCGGCGTGGCCTGCAGGAAGGTGCCGGCCGCCGGATCGAAGCCCTGCAGGAGGTTCGGGTCAGGATAGGTCTCGACCAGCCACACGCGACCCTGGTCGTCGCTGGCCATCGCATAGGGACCCGAGCGGCCCGACGGGAGGCGCCATTCGTCGAAGCTCGCATCCGCCGGGTCGTACGCGCCCACCCATCCCTGCGCGAAATCGCCGTACCAGATCCGTCCGTCACCGGTCAGCGCGATCCGGCGCGGCCGGGCGTCGGCGCGGGGCAGTGCGATCTCGGTGACGGCGAAGGTGGCAGGGTCGACGGTGGCCAGCTTGTTGGTGCCAAGCAGCACCGACCAGGGCCGTCCGTCGTCGGCGACCAGGATCCCGTAGGGCAGGGCGGTGGCGGTCGGCACCGGGGCGACCCGGATTTCGCCCGTCGCCAGGTCCAGGCGGCCGATGGCGTTGCCGCGCTGCATGGTGAACCACAGCGCGCCTGCGTCGTCGAACGCAAAGGTATGCGGATCGCGCCGGCGCACGCCTTCGGTCTCGGGGACCACGTGCGTGTCGAACGTCGCCGTGGCGGGGTCGAAGCGCAGGATCGTCCCGTTGCCGTTCCCGGCGACCCACGGACGGCCGTCGCCGTCGACCACGACCGTGTGCGGCGCGGTGCCCTCGGGCAGGTCGTGGCGCGCGAAGGACTCGGTGGCGGGGTCGAACACCGCCAGGTAGTTGCCGCGCTGGCCGACGAACCAGATGCGGCCGTCGGGCGCGACGGACGGATCGCGTGGGCGCGTGTCCGGCCACGGCACGGGCCATTCGGTGATGGTTGCGGCCGTCGCGGCGGCAGGCAGCGAAACCAGGCAGGCAAGCAGCAACAAGACACGTGTCATGGTCGTCCCCGGGCGTGTGCACCGGAAGGATACGCCCGGCCGGCAGGGCGGCGTCTGGCAAAATAGCCGGCTTCCCTGCCGCGCGAGAGCCGCACCCCCATGAGCCACCACGACATCCGTTCCGCCACCCGTCCCGCGCCCGACCAGCCGATGGTCGACATCGCCGATTACGTCATCGACCACGCGATCGACTCGCAGGAAGCCTTCGACACCGCACGCTACATGCTGCTCGACTCGCTGGCCTGCGCGATGCTGGCGATGAAGTTCCCGGACTGCACGAAGCACCTGGGGCCGATCGTGCCGGGCGCGGAGCTGAAGGGTGGCGCGCGGGTGCCGGGGACGTCGTTCGAACTCGATCCCGTCCAGGCGGCCTTCAACATCGGCACGCTGGTGCGCTGGCTGGACTTCAACGACACCTGGCTGGCGGCCGAGTGGGGCCACCCCTCCGACAACCTCGGCACCATCCTCGCGGTGGCGGACTGGCAGGGCCGCCAGGCCCAGGCCAAGGGCGGCAAGGTGCCGACCGTGCGCGACGTGCTCGGCTGGGCGATCAAGGCCCACGAGATCCAGGGCGTCTACGCGCTGAAGAATTCGTTCAACCGGGTTGGCCTGGACCACGTCATCCTGGTCCGCCTGGCGTCGACCGCCGTGGCGACCGCGATGCTGGGCGGCGGCAAGGACGAGGTCGTCACCGCGGTCTCGCACAGCTGGATCGACAACGGCGTGCTGCGGACCTACCGCCATGCGCCCAACACCGGCCCGCGCAAGAGCTGGGCCGCGGGCGACGCCTGCCGCCGCGCCGTGACCCACGCGCTGAATGCGGTGGACAAGCAGGTGGTCGGCTATCCCAGCGCGCTCAGCGCGAAGACCTGGGGCTTCTACGACATCGCGTTCAACGGCAAGGCGTTCGAGTTCGAGCGGCCGTTCGGCAGCTACGTGATGGAAAACGTCC
>CAMPJU010000081.1 GCA_946886995.1 uncultured Lysobacteraceae bacterium | reverse complement strand
ATGATGAATACCGCGACGCCGTGGCCAAGCCACGCCTCGAGCGGGAACTGGTCCGGGGAAAGCGGAAGATCACCGGCAGCCGCGTGGGGCACCTCGGCAACGTCAAGGTCATGATCCCCGTCGCGGGCGGAATGATGCAGACGATCGAAGGCGAACGCTTCTACGACGACACGTACTGGGAGCCGGAGCGGTACTGGGAATGGCAGGACGCCACCTGGAAGGATCCGCCGACCGGCACCGTGAACGTCAAGGCGCTCGAGGTCGTCCGCGATCGCGACGATGACGAAGCGCCCGGTCCCGGCGGTGTCGTGCCATGAAATGGCTCGTCGTCGTGCTCCTGCTTTTCGTCGGCCTTGCCGGCGCCGCGGCTGCGGAAGGAAGGAAGGACCAGCGCGCGGACCCGCTGGTCCTGAACAACACCGGCTTCCTCGGCGCGCACCCCGACCTGCGCTGGCGGCGCGAAGGCGTCGCGGCGCTGATGGACGACCGGCCCGACGAAGCATTCACCTTCTTTCGCCGCGCGGCGCGGTACGCCGACAAGGCGTCGCAGGCGATGGTCGCCGAGATGCTCTGGACGGGCGCGGGCGTGCCGATGGACCGGCCCCGCGCCTACGCCTGGATGGACATCGCCGCGGAACGTGCGTACATCCCCTTCGTCGCCAAGCGCGAGGAGTACTGGAACGCGCTGGATGCGGCCGAACGCACCGAAGCCCTCGAGGTCGGCCGCCCCCTCTACGAGGAATACCGGGACGCGGTGGCGAAGGAGCGCCTGGAACGCGAGCTGGAGAAGGCGAAGCGGAAGATCACGGGAAGCCGCACCGGCTTCGTCGGTTTCCTGACGGTCGTCGTCCCCGGCCCGGGCGGCGTGGGCATCGCGATCGATGGCGAGCGCTTCTACGACGACACGTACTGGGAACCGGAGCAGTACTGGGAATGGCAGGACTCCATCTGGAAGGATCCGCCGACCGGCACGGTCGTCGTCAAGCCGCCGGAAGTGGTCCCGGCCGGGGACGAGGGCACGGACTAGGCACGGTGCCCGCCGGATAAACTGGCGCGATGGCCAAGCTCTATTTCTACTATTCGGCGATGAACGCCGGGAAGACCACCACGCTGCTGCAGTCGGCGCACAACTACCGCGAGCGCGGCATGCGGACGGTGATCCTGACACCGCGCCTGGACGACCGCGCGGGCAGCGGCAACGTCGCCTCGCGGATCGGCCTGCAGGCCGAGGGCATCGCGTTCGGCGCGGGAGACGACCTGCAGGCGATCGTGGAGCGCGACATCGCCGCGCACGGCCCGCTGCACTGCGTGCTGGTCGACGAGGCGCAGTTCCTGTCGCGCGCGCAGGCCTGGCAACTCACGGACGTGGTGGATGTGTTGCGCATCCCGGTGCTCTGCTACGGACTGCGCACCGACTTCCGCGGCGAGCTGTTCGAGGGCAGCGCCGCGCTGCTGGCCTGGGCCGACGAGCTGGACGAGATCAAGACCATCTGCCACAGCGGCAGCAAGGCGACGATGACCGTGCGCGTGGACGACGAAGGTCGCGCGGTGCAGGCCGGCCCGCAGGTGGAGATCGGCGGCAACGAGCGCTACGTCTCGGTATCGCGCGCGGAATTCAAGAAGGTCATGCGCGGCGAAGGCCGGATCACGGTGCTGCAACCGCCGTTGCCGCTGCCCCCGGGCCGCTAGCGGCGCTCCACCGCCGACATCCGCGCCTCGCGTGCGCTGGCCAGTTGCAGGCGTGCCTGCACGGTCACCGGGTGGCGCGGGCCCAGCGTTTCCAGCGCGAGCACCAGGGCTTCCGCATGCGCCCGCTCGGCGGCCGCCGGCTCGTCCAGGTCCAGACGCACGTTCCCGATGTCGCCGAGCAGCTCGACCACGAGGGGATGGCGACCGCCCGCCGCGCGCCGCAACCGGCCCAGCGCGTCATCGAGCACGCGCAGCGCCACGACGTGCTCGCCTGCATCCGCATGCAACTGCGCGAGTTCGCGCAACCGCTCCACACCGCCGACTTCGTCGTCCAGCAGCCCGGTGTGCAGCGCCAGCGCCTGCTCGATCAGCTGCCTGGCCTGTTGCGGTTGCCCGTTCGCGCTCCGGCAACGTGCCAGCTGGGCCTGGAACGCCGCTGCCTGCGCGGGCAGCCGGGCCTGTTCGCGGGCCACCACCGGGGCCCACGGCAACATCGCCAGGATGCAGTCGCCGATTTCGTCCGCGGCGAATCGCGCACGCCCGCGCAAGGTGGCCGCCTCCAGCTGCAGGCCGGTCGGCGCGTCGCCTTCGAGGGTGTCGAAGATCTCGGCCTGGCGGTCGAGCAGGTCCATCGCCTCCCGGTGGTCCCCCAGGCCCAGGCGGAGGCGCGCGCCGAGCCCGAGCAGCTCCGCGCGTGCCAGGGGTTGCGCACCCAGTTCGCGGTCGCCGCGCTCCACGCCGGCCGCCAGCAGCCGCCGCAACTCCAGCGACGCGCCGGTCGGCGCGACGCCCGCACGCTCGAACAGCCCGATCACGAACGCCTGCATCGCCTGCGCCCGCGCGGCTTCCTGCAGGGCCAGCCTGGCCTGCCACACCACCACCGACAGCGCGCCCGCCGCGGCCAGGGCCACCAGCGTGGCACTCGCCAGTGGCCAGGGATGTCGCGCGACGAATTTGCGGAACTTGTAGCCGACGCCACGCGGCTTCGCGTGCACCGGTTGCCCGTCCACGAACCGCTGCACGTCGCGCGCCAACGCCTCGACCGACGGGTAGCGTTGCGCCGGCTGCTTGGCCAGCGCCTTGAGCACGATGTTGTCGAGATCGCCGGATGCCTGCCGCGCGCGCCGCCGCAGCGCGGCGGCGGCGGCAGGGTCCTGTTCGGCGGCGCGGCGCAGGGCCTGCGACGGCGGCACCGGGTCCGCGCCCAGGATCGCCTCCTCCCAGGCCGCGTCGCTGCCCCGCTTCGGCGCGTAGGGCTTGGCATCGGCAAGCAGTTCGTAGAGCACCACGCCGAGCGCATACACGTCGGTCATGGTGGTGATCGCCTCGCCGCGGATCTGCTCGGGCGCGGCGTAGTGCAGGGTGAACGCGCGGATGCCGGTGCGCGTGTGCTCGCGCGCGTCCTCGGTGTTGTCCAGGAGCTTGGCGATGCCGAAGTCGAGCAGCTGCACCACGCCGGTGGCCGTGACCAGGATGTTCGAGGGCTTGAGGTCGCGATGGACGATGAGGTTGGCGTGCGCATGGCTCACCGCATCGCAGACCTGTCCGAACAGTTCCAGCCGCGTGCCGAGCGGCACGTTGCGCGAGGTGCACCAGTCGGTGACCGGCTCGCCCTCGATGTATTCCAGCGAGAGGAACGGCGTGCCGTCGTCGCTGTGCCCCGCATACAGCAGGCGGGCGATGTGCGGGTGGGCGAGCCGCGCCAGGATCTCGCGCTCACGCTGGAAGCGGATGCGCAGCCCGGGATCGGCCAGGCCGGGCCGCAGCAGCTTGAGCGCGACACGGCGCTGGAACTCGCCGTCCACGCGGCTCGCCAGCCAGACCTGGCCCATCCCGCCCTCGCCGAGCAGGCGCTCCAGGCGGTAGGGCCCGACCTCCGCGCCCGCACGGGCGCCGGGCAGCGGCGCCAGCATCGGCTCGGACAGGAACGCACCGGACGATTCGTCCAGCGCGAGCAGGGATTCCAGTTCAGCCGCGAGCGCCGGATCCTCGTCGCGCATGGCCGCCAGCCGCGCGGCGCGGGCGCCGGGCTCGAGTTCGTACAGCTCGTCGAGCAGCGGTGACAGGCGTTGCCAGCGCGCGGGATCCATGGCCGGCAGGCCGTTGCGGAACGGTCGGCGTCAGCCGGCCGCGGCCACCAGGCGCGGCGCCACCGGAGCGGGGTCGCCGTCCTGGAGCGAGGCGAGCAGGAACAGGCGCGCCTTCTGCCAGTCCCGTCGGATGCTGCGCTCGGAGCGGTTGAGCACGGCGGCGATCTCGGCCTCGGACAATCCCGCGAAGTAGCGCATCTCGACCACGCGCGCCAACCGTTCGTCCACGTCCGCCAGCCGGTTCAGCGCGGTATCCAGCCCGAGCATCTCCTCGTCCACGCGCATGCCGCCGGCCAGTTCCTCCGGCAGGTCGGTGACCCGGTGCAGGTCGCCGCCGCGCTTCTGCGCCATGCGCTGGCGCGCATAGTCGACCACCACGCTGCGCATCGCGGTCGCCGCGTACGCGAAGAAGTGCGCGCGGTCGTCGAACTGCGCGGACGACCGGCCGATGACCTTGAGGTAAGCCTCGTGGACGAGTGCGGTCGCGTCGAGCGTGCGCCCGTGCTGGCCGGCCAGCTGGCGCCGCGCCATCGCGTGCAACTCGTGGTACAGCGTCGACAGCACCTGGTCCAGCGCGCTGCGGTCGCCCCCGCGGGCGGCTTCGAGCCACCCGGTGATATCTGCGTTGTCCGCCATCGTTTCCCCCTCGAAGGCGACTCGATCATACGCCCGATGGCGGGCAGGGTCAGCGTTGGCAGGCCGGGCACCAGGCCGTGGTGCGCTGGGCGATCGCGGCCTCGCGCAATGGACGCCCGCAACGGGTGCAGGGCTCGCCGCCGCGGCCGTAGGCGCGCAACTCGAGCTCGAAGTAACCGGGCGCGCCGTCGGGGGCGATGAAGTCGCGCAGTGTGGTCCCGCCCCGCTCGATCGCGTACGCCAGGATCCGCTTCACTTCATCGGCCAGGACCGCATAGCGCGCCCGCGAGACCTTGCCGGCCGCCCGCAACGGCGAGATGCCGGCGGCGAACAACGCCTCGGCCGCATAGATGTTGCCCACCCCGACCACGATCCGCTGGTCCATCAGGAACGCCTTGACCGGCGCACTGCGCCCGCGGCTGCGTGCGAACAGCCAGTCGCCGTCGAAGTCGTCCGACAACGGCTCCGGGCCGAGCGCGCGCAGGAGTTCGTGCGTTTGCCCCGGTGCCTGCCACAGCGCGCAACCGAACCTGCGCGGGTCGTTGAAGCGCAGGACGCGCCCGCTGTCGAGTCCGATGTCCAGGTGGTCGTGCAGGCCCGCCGGCACTTCCGGCGCAAGCACCCGCAGGCTGCCGCTCATGCCAAGGTGCAGCAGTGCGCTGCCGGCATCGGTGTCGAGCAGGAGGTACTTCGCGCGGCGGCGCACCGCGGCGATGCGGCGACCTGGCAGCAGCGACTGGAGTTCCGGCGCGAATGCCCAGCGCAGGCCCGCGCGCCGCTGCACGACCTCCGTCACCGTGCGTCGGAGGAGGTGCGGCGCGAGCCCCCTGCGGGTGGTCTCGACTTCGGGAAGTTCCGGCACGGCGCGACCTGTTACCGCCCTGCCTGGGCAAGCAGGCGGGCGATCCCGCTTGCAGCGGTGCGTGCGGTCGGATCCATGCGGCAAGTATGCCCAGCTGGCCCCGGGGCATACTGCCGCCTGCCCCGTAACGCGCGCCGGCCGCCGATGCCCATCAAGTCGCTGATCCGCACCATCCCGGACTTCCCGCGGCCCGGCATCCAGTTCCGCGACATCACCACGCTGCTGGCGGACCCGACGGGGTTCGCGCGCGCCATCGGCGACCTGGCCGAACGCTACCGCGGGCATGAAATCGACCTGGTGGCGGGCATCGAGGCGCGCGGATTCATCATCGGTGCGGCGCTCGCGCTGGCGCTGGGAAAGGGCTTCGTGCCCGTGCGCAAGGCGGCCAAGCTTCCCGGCACGACGCTGGGGCAGGACTACAAGCTCGAGTACGGCAGCGACCGCGTGGAGATCCATTCAGACGCCGTGCCCCCCGGCGCGCGGGTGCTGCTGGTCGACGACCTGGTCGCCACCGGCGGCACCGCGGAGGCGGCGAGCCTGCTGGTGGCGGCGGCCGGCGGACGTGTCGTTGAATGCGCGTTCGTGATCGACCTGCCGGACCTGGGCGGGCGCCGGCGACTGGAGGCGCAGGGCCTGCCGGTGCATGCCCTGTGCGCCTTCGAGGGCGGTTGAGCGACCTGAACCGCCACGGGCCGTACCGCCCCGCATGGATGCCTTCACCACGGCCCGGCTGGCATCATGGCGCCTGGGGATCGCGCCAGTGGCCGTGCCACGCGGATCCCCGCCTTCCGATCCGGAGTTTGCGATGCCCGCTTCACTGCTCGACTTCCTGGCCGGCGGCCTGGCCCAGGCCAGCCTCGGCACGCTCGCCATCTGGCTGCTGGTCGCCACGCAGCTGACCATCTTCTCGGTCACCCTCTACCTGCACCGGTCGATGGCCCACCGCGGCGTGGACTTCCACCCGGCGGTCGCGCACGTGTTCCGGTTCTGGTCGTGGCTGACCACGTCGATGATCACCCGCGAATGGGTGGCCATCCACCGCAAGCACCACGCCAAGT
>CAMPJU010000080.1 GCA_946886995.1 uncultured Lysobacteraceae bacterium | reverse complement strand
CGGATCGAGAACCACTACTTCGTCAACGGCGGTTTCTTCGAGGTCGAAGGCCAGCTGTTGCGCGACGCCCACCGGATCGCCGACATCCCCGGCGTGATCGTGCATGGTCGCTACGACGTGGTGTGCCCGATCCGCAGCGCGTGGGACCTGCACAAGGCATGGCCGAAGGCGGACCTGGTGGTCAGTCCGGCCTCGGGCCACTCGGCGTTCGAGGCGGAGAACGTGCACGCCCTGGTCGAGGCGACCGACCGCTTCGCTAGCTGACCGGCGATCCGTCCGGATTGCGCTCCAGCATCCACAGGCCCGCCCAGAGCTTCAGGTCGACTTCGTAGCCCTCGTCGCGCTTGCGCACCAGCCACGCCGGTGCCTCGGCGCGCGGGATCTCGTGCACGGTGATGCGTTCGCTGTCGTCGCCGCCACCGGGGCCGACGCGCTCCAGGTCGAGCGCGCGCACGAAGGCGATGCGTTCGTTGCTCATGCCGGAAGACGTCGGGCCGACCAGCAGCACCTCGACGCGGCCGGGCCGCCACCCCGTCTCTTCCTCCAGCTCGCGCCGGGCGGCGTCCTCCAGGGTGTCCTCGCCGGGCTGGTCGCCCACCAGGCCGGCCGGCATCTCGATCGTGCGCGCGCCCAGCGGCACCCGCGGCTGCTCGACGAACAGCACGCGGTCGTCGGGCGTGGCGGCCACGATGATCACCGCCATCCCCTCGCCATGCGTTCGCTCGGCGTACTCCCATCGCCCGCGCCGGCACATGCGCAGCCAGCGGCCTTCATAGAGGAGTTCGGGCTCGGCGGAAAAGTCCTGCTCGTCGTCGGTCATCCGGCGATCCTAAACCGGACCGCCGCCACTGCGGGCCGCCGCGCCGTCAGGCGGGTGCGAACGCCAGGCCCGCCGCCTCGTGCAGCCGCCGCCGGGTGAGCGGGCCGAACCGCAGGGACTCGCAGAGGGCGGGCAGGCGCTCGCCGTCCGGCACACCACGCGCATACACCGGTGCGGCCGTGCACAGCGGCGCATCCAGCGCGACGGTCGCCAGCAAGCGGCACAACAGCGCCTGCTCCCGGTGCGCGCGCAGCTTCGCCGCCGCCTGGGCGGCGCCGCGGAAGCGCAGGAACGGCACCTCGTCGACGCGCTCCAGCAACGCGTCCAGCGAGCCGAAATGCGCCAGCAGCACCGCCGCGGTCTTCTTGCCGATGCCCGGCACGCCGGGGATGTTGTCCACGGGGTCGCCCGCCAGCGCCAGGTAGTCGGCGATCTGGTGCGCATCGACGCCGTGTCGCGCGCGCACGCCGGCCAGGCCCCAGCGCAGGCCCCGGGCGAAGTCCCACTGTTCGTCGTCCACGGCGAGCAGCTGCGACAGGTCCTTGTCCGCGGACACGATGACTGCGCGGTGGCCGTGGGCCCGGCCCGCGCGGGCCGCGCTGCCGATCAGGTCGTCGGCTTCGTACTCCGCATGCGCGAGCACCACCAGCCCGAGCGCGAGGCACAGGGCCTTGCAGTGCGCGAACTGGCGGCGCAGTTCTTCCGGCGCGGGGTCGCGGTTGGCCTTGTAGGCGGGATAGAGCGCATTGCGGAAGCACGCGTCCAGCGCCTCGTCGAACGCCACCGCGATGTGCCGCGGGCGCTCGCGTTCCAGCAATTCCAGCAGGAAGCGGGCGAAGCCGTGCACGGCATTAGTCGGCCACCCGTCGGCATCGCGGAACGCGTCGGCCGGCATCGAGTGCCAGGCGCGGAACACGTACAGGCTGGCGTCGACCAGGTAGAGCGTGGTGCGCGGGGCGGGTACGGGCTGGTTCACGCGTCCGGCCGCCAGTCGGTGAGCAGCGTGCGGGCGTCCGGCCGGTCGCGCTCGGGCACGTCCTGCAGCGGCGTGCCGATGTGGATGAAACCGGCGATTCGCTCGTGGTCCCCCAGTCCCAGCGCGCGCAGTACGGGTTCGTCGTAGGCCGGCCAGCCGGTCAGCCATTGCGCGCCGAAGCCGAACGACTGGGCCGCCTGCAGCAGCGCGAAGCACGTGCAGCACGCGCTCGCGAAGCGCTCGGATTCGGGGATCGTGTCGCCGGGTGCGAGCACTGCGACCACCGCGACCACGACCGGTGCGTGCGCGAACCGTTGCCGTTCCTTGTCGAGCACGGCGTCGGAGGCGGCGGGATCGCGCTCGAGCGCACGCTTCGCCAGCAGGTCGCCGAGCGCGGCGCGTGCCGGGCCCGAGATGCGGACGAAGCGGAACGGGACGCGCCGGCCGTGGTCGGGGACGCGCACCGCCGACGACAGGAGTCGCTGGAGCATCGGGTCGTCCGGACCGGGCTCGCCCAGCTGCCTTGCCGGGACCGAACGCCGGGCGTCAAGGGGGATTTCACCCGGCTTTGCACCGCCCGGCGGAAACTCGTCAAGGGAGTGGGACATGGATCACAATTCGGCACTTGGGGGCATGACGTGACGCAGGGCGACACTATGCTCCGATCAGGGTCGACAGGCGCCGTCCAGGGGCTCCTGCGACGACGCGAGGTTCGCGACAGCTCGGGAGATAGCAGGGTGTCAGGTCATCCGCTCGGCGTCTATGCCACTCGCCAGGATCCAGCGCAGGTGCTGGAGGACATGAAGCGCGCGGCGGTCGAGCAACTCGCCCGCGTCCCCGACGGCCTGCACATTGCGATCGACGCGGCCGCCCGCGAGACGGTCGCGAACTCGCCGATGGCCCGGCGCGACCTCGAAAATGCATTGCTCGCCCTGCGCCAGCGCAACGCGACCTATGTCATGCGTTTCCGCGAACTGGTGGCCGAGGGGTTCGACCGGTTCCTGGCACTGCCGCCGGGCACAACTCGTCCTCCGAGGCAATTCGACCTGGTCGAGGACAGCCAGTTGCAGTACCACGTCGCCGGCCAGCGCCTGGCCGACGCGATCGCGCTGCGCCACGCGCCGGCATTGCAGCAGATGGAGCGCCGCCTCGAGGCGCTGTCCGCCGCGCTGGGCCAGGCGACCGTCACCAATCCCGTGGGCCCGGTGCGCCTGGCAGGCGCGTTCGGCCAGACCTTCCGCGACACGATCCTGCCCGATGCCCTGCGGCCCCTGCTGTTCGCGCAGTACGAGCAGCGCCTCGGCGAGGTGCTGGCGGATCTGTATTCGCGCATCAACACGGTGCTGGGTGCGTCGGGGTACGGCGGCGGCGAGGCCCCGCGGCCGACGATCGACGCGGCCACCGAAGCAGCCGCGCCCGCTTCGAACGACGTCCCGGCCGACGAATCGCCGGTCCCGGACGGCCGCGGGAAGATCACCGAACTGAGGCGACTGCTTCGCGATTGGCGCCACGACGCCCGACGCGGGACGGCGGGGGCTGGCACCGGGGAGTCCGGGGCGACCGGGTCCGGTGTCGCGGGGTCCGGCGGCACGGGGTCCGGTGGCACGGGATTCGGTGGCACAGGATCCGGTGCGTACGAAGCCGGCGCCGGTGCGGGTGGCGCCGGCACGGGAGGCGCCGGCGTGGCTGGTGCCCGCGACCTGCGCGAGTTGCGCGTTGCGGAAGTCGTCAGCGTCGCGTCGCTGCTGCAGAGCGAGCCGCCGGAGGCGTACGCCAAGGCGCTGGCCGGGGAGTGCCGCCTGGGCGATGCCATCCGTGCCGAACTCGCCGATGGCGCGCGCCGGCTCGGACTCGACCCGAAGGACACCCGTCTTGGCGAGAGCGAGCAGGATGCCATCGACCTGGTGGCGCTCCTGTTCGAGTCGCTGTTCCAGACGCATGCGCAACTCCAGCGGTCGCGGCGGCTGTATGCGCGCCTCGTGCTGCCGTACGTCAAGGTCGCGCTGACCGACGAGGACATGTTCACCGAGCGCAGGCATCCGGCCCGCCGGCTGCTGGACGCCATCACCGAGGCCTGCGAGGGCAACGAAGGCGCCACGCCGCAGGACCGGGAGTTGCTGAAGCACGCCGCCAGCGCGGCGCACCGGATCGTCGCCGACTTCAACGAGGACCTGGCGGTGTTCGAGCTGGCGACCGCCGAACTGGAGGCGATGCTCGAGCAGCAGCGGCAGCGCGTCGAGGCGATCGAGCGGCGCGCCGCGGAAGCGGTGCACGGCCGCGAACGCCTGTTGCGCGCGCGCCTGCAGGCGAACGCCGCGGTCGCGCGACGCCTGGCCCAGGTGCCGGTGACGGCGGTCGTGGGCACCTTCCTCGTCGATTACTGGCAGCACCACGTGCTGCAGACGTTGCTGCGCGATGGCCTGGATTCGCAGCGTCACCGCGATGCGCTGGCCCTGGGCGAAGCGATGGTCGAGGCCGACCGCGTGGCCGCGATGGGGCACGGTCCCGCGGTGGCCGACCTGCTGATTTCGTTGCAGCCGGACATCGCCGAATGCCTGTCGAGTTCCGGCCTGGACGACGCGGCGGCGCGTGACTGGATGGCCGGGCTGGTGCGCGCGCTCTCGCGGCCCGACACGCCGCGGTCGCTGCACGAACTGCCCGAGCCGCCTCACGCCGAGGAGGACGGCGCTGCCCTGCACCTCGTCGGCGGATCGGACGCGCATGACTTCGACCCGGCGGTCGCCGAACGCATGCGCCAGCTGCGGCCGGGCGACTGGCTGCGGGTCACCGGCAGCGAGGAAGAACCCGTCGCCGCCAAGGTCGCCTGGATCAGCCCGCTGACCAAGCGTTACCTGCTGGTCAACCGCCGCGGTGCCCGCGTGCTCGTCGCTTCCGCAGAGCAACTGGCGGCGCTGGACAAGGAAGGGCGGCTGGACCTTGCAGCCGAGAAGGCGCCCTTCGACGCCGCGATGCAACAGCTGCACCACCGGCTCGACCGGGCGGTCGGCCAGGACTGACCTGCGCTACGCCGCGCGCCGATTCGCTACGATGCGGGCAGGGTCCCGCGGAGCGGATGGATGACGGCGACGGCAGGCGGTCCGGTGATTGGTGTCGCGCGCGAACGCGCGGCGGGTGAACGGCGGGTCGCCGTCACTCCGGAGACGTGCAGGAAACTCGTCGCGGCCGGTGCCCGGGTGCAGGTGGAGCGCGGCGCGGGGCAGGGGTGCTTCATCCCGGACGCGCAATACGCCGACGCAGGCGCGACGCTGGTGGACGATGGCGTCGCGGCGCACGCGGGCGCGGACATCGTGCCTTGCGTCCAGCCACCTGCGGTGGAAGCCATCGCCCGGTTGCGGCCGGGCACCGTGCTGGTGGGGCTGCTGGCACCGGAGGGGGACCCGGCGCGCGGCGAGGCGCTGCGCAATGGCGGGATCGTGGCCTTCCCGCTCGAGCGCCTGCCGCGGACCACGCGCGCCCAGGCGATGGACGTGCTCAGTTCGCAGGCGGGCATGGCCGGTTACAAGGCCGTCCTGCTCGCCGCGCAGCTGGCGCCCCGCTTCTTTCCGATGCTGACCACTGCCGCAGGGACCATCCGCCCATCGAAGGTGCTGGTCGTGGGCGCCGGCGTGGCCGGCCTGCAGGCGATCGCCACCGCACGCCGCCTCGGCGCACAGGTGGAGGGTTTCGACGTGCGCCCCGAAACGCGCGAGCAGATCGAGTCGCTTGGCGCCCGCTTCCTGGACCTGGGTGTCAGCGCGGCCGGCGAGGGCGGGTATGCCCGTGCGCTCACCGACGAGGAGCGTGCGGAGCAGCAGCGCCGCCTCGGCGAGCACCTGCGGAAGATCGACGTCGTGGTGTGCACCGCGGCCGTCCCGGGCCGGCCCGCGCCGCGGATCATCACGGCTGCGATGGTGGACGGCATGGCGCCGGGGAGCGTGATCGTGGACCTGGCCGCGGAGACCGGCGGCAACTGCGAGTCGACGCAGCCCGGCACCACGGTCGAGGCAGGGGGCGTCGCCGTGGCCGGTCCCGTGGGACTGGCCAGCAGCGGCGCGCTGCATGCCAGCGAGATGTACGCGCGCAACGTGCTCAATTTCCTCCAACTGATGCTCCGCGATGGAGCGATCCAGCTGGACTGGGGGGACGACCTCCTCGCGCAGACGGCGTGGCCGGGTCCGCCCGCGCCCACGGCCACGACGACGGAGGCGGGGGCATGAGCGACGGGTTCATGGCGCTGTACATCTTCATGCTGGCGGCGATCGCCGGCCACGTGATCATTTCGCGGGTGCCGGTGATCCTGCACACGCCGCTGATGTCCGGGTCCAACTTCATCCACGGCATCGTGCTGATCGGCGCGATGGTGGTGCTGGGCCACGCCGACACGACCCTGGAGAAGGCGATCGGATTCGTCGCCGTACTGCTCGGTGCGGGGAACGCGGCCGGCGGCTACGTGGTGACCGAACGGATGCTGGAGATGTTCAAGCCGAGCCGCAGGAGGGACGACGCATGAGCATCGCCGGCCTGCTGCCGCTCCTCGTCAAGGCCAGTTATTTCGTCGCGGCCGCCCTGTTCCTGCTCGGGCTGCAGCGCATGGCGTCGCCGAAGACGGCGCGCAGCGGCATCCGCTGGGCCGGCGCGGGGATGGTGCTGGCCACGGTCGCCACGTTCGCGCTGCCGGGCCTG
>CAMPJU010000079.1 GCA_946886995.1 uncultured Lysobacteraceae bacterium | reverse complement strand
GCCAACGACGTGCGCGACGCGATCAGCGACGTCGCCGACCGCATGCCGGACGAGGCGGATCCGCCCGAGGTCGAAAAGGCCAACAGCGATTCGGAAACGGTGATCTGGCTCAACATGAGCAGCACCGCGCTCGACACGCTGCAGCTGACCGACTACGCCGAGCGCTACATCGTCGACCGCCTGTCCAGCCTGGACGGCGTGGCGCAGGTGCGCATCGGCGGCCAGCAGCGCTACGCGATGCGCGTCTGGCTCGACGCCGATGCGCTGGCCGCGCGCGGGCTGGACGTGACCGACGTCGAGGACGCCCTGCGTGCCGAGAACGTCGAGCTTCCCGCCGGCCGCCTGGAGTCACGGGACCGCGACTTCACCCTGCGCGTGTCCCGCGAGTACCTGGAGCCGGGCGACTTCGCCGAGCTGCCGCTCACCGACGGCGCGGATGGCACCCCGGTGCGACTGGGCGACGTGGCCGAGGTGGAACTCGCCTCGGCCGAACGCCGCGCCTACTACCGCAGCAACGGCCAGCCGAACATCGGCCTGGGCATCATCAAGACCTCCACGGCCAACGCGCTGGACGTCGCCCGCGCCGCGCGCGCCGAAGCCGAACGCATCCAGCCGACGCTGCCGGAGGGCATGCGGATCTTCGTGGCGTTCGACGACACGGTGTTCATCGAGGAATCGATCAAGCGCGTCTACCTGACCCTGGCCGAGGCGATCGCGCTGGTGGTGCTGGTCATCTGGCTGTTCCTGGGCAGCTTCCGCGCCGCGATGATCCCGGCCATGACGGTGCCGGTGTGCCTGGTCGCCGCATTCGTGCCGCTCTACCTGTTCGGCTACTCGATCAACCTGCTGACCCTGCTCGCCCTCGTGCTGTGCATCGGCCTGGTGGTGGACGACGCCATCGTGGTGCTGGAGAACATCCAGCGACGCGCGGACCTGGGCGAGCCACGCCTGGTCGCGGCGCGTCGCGGCACCCGGCAGGTCGCGTTCGCGGTGATCGCGACCACCACGGTGCTGATCGCGGTGTTCCTGCCGGTCGGGTTCATGGAGGGCAGCGCGGGGCGCCTGTTCCGCGAGTTGTCGGTGGCGCTCGCCGGCGCGGTCGCGATCTCGGCCTTCGTCGCGCTGACCCTCACGCCGATGATGGCGTCCAAGCTGGTGCGCCCGCACCGCGAGGAAAAGTCGACCGCGGTGCATCGCTGGGTCATGGCCCGGCTCGACGCCACCAGCCAGCGCTACCGCTCGTTCCTGGAGCGCAGCGTCGATCGCCCTTGGCTGTGGGGCGCGCTGATGCTGGCCGCGCTCGCGGTGAGCTTCGTGCTGTTCCGCGTGGTGCCTTCGGAACTGGCGCCGGCGGAGGACCGCGGCGCGTTCTTCGTGTCGATCGTCGGGCCGGAGGGCGCCGGGTTCGACTACACGGTCGACCAGATGAAGCAGGTCGAGGCGATCTTCGCCGGCATCAGCGGCGAGGACGAGCCGATCGAGCGCTACAACACCCGCGTGCCCGGCGGCTGGGGCGCCAGCGAGGAAATGCACACCGGCAACGTCATCGTGTTCCTCCAGGACTGGGACGAGCGCGAGCGCAGCACCAACGAGGTCGTCGACGACCTGCGCGGGGAGTTGCAGCAGTTGCCGGGCGTGCGCGCGAACCCGCGGGTGAGCTCCGGCCTGGTCGGCAGCCGCGGCCAGCCGTTGCAGGTCGTGCTCGGCGGCCCGGAGTACGCGGAGATCGCGGGCTGGCGCGACGTGCTGATGGCACGGATGGAAGCGAACCCGGGCCTGTTCTCGGTCGACTCCGACTACCAGGAGACGCGGCCGCAGATGCGCGTGCAGATCGATCGCCAGCGCGCGTCCGACCTCGGCGTGAGCGTCACCGACATCGGCCATGCGCTGGAAACGATGATGGGCGGCCGCCGGGTCACGACCTTCGTGCAGGACGGCGAGGAGTACGACGTGATCGTGCAGGCCGGCCGCAGCAACCGCACGGACCCCGCCGACCTGGCCGCGCTGCAGGTGCCCGGCCGCGACGGCGCGCTGGTGCCGCTGTCCAACCTGGTGACGCTGGAGGAGCTGGCCGAGCCCGGCTACCTCAACCGCTTCAACCGCCTGCGCGCGATCACCATCAGCGCGGGCCTCACGCCCGGCTACGAGCTGGGCGAGGCGATCGACTGGGTCAACGGCGTGATCGAGGCCGAGCTGCCCGAGTACGCGCAGGTCGACTGGAAGGGCGAGTCGCGCGAGTTCCAGAAGGCCGGCGGCGCCGTGCTGCTGACGTTCGCGCTGGCGCTGCTGGTGGTGTACCTGGTGCTGGCGGCGCAGTTCGAGAGCTTCGTGCACCCGTTCACGATCATGCTCACCGTGCCGCTCGGCGTGCTGGGCGCGCTCCTGGGCATCGCGCTCACCGGTGGCACGCTCAACCTGTTCAGCCAGATCGGCATCGTGATGCTGGTCGGCCTGGCGGCGAAGAACGGCATCCTGATCGTCGAATTCGCCAACCAGCTGCGCGACCAGGGGCGCAGCGTCCATCACGCGATCGTCGAATCCGCGTCCGTGCGCCTGCGCCCGATCCTGATGACCTCCGTGGCCACGATCATGGGCGCGATGCCGCTGGTGCTGGCGGGCGGGCCCGGGTCCGCCAGTCGCGCCGCGATCGGCGTGGTGGTGATCTTCGGCGTCGCGTTCTCCACCCTGCTGTCGCTGCTCGTGGTGCCCGCCTTCTACGTGCTGCTGGCGCCATACACCCGGTCGCCGGAGGCGGTGGGGCAGGAGCTGGACCGGCTGGAGGCGCAGACCCCTGCGGTGGGCGAGCAGGTGGGCTGAATCTTGTAAGGTGGCCGCTTGCCGGCTCCCGGGGAGGGACGCCGCTCAATCCAGGGGGAAGGCCACGTGGAAGCCGTCGTCAACCAGCTCAACGCCATCATCTGGAGCCAGTGGCTCATCTACCTGTGCCTGGGGCTCGGGCTCTACTTCTCGATCCGCACGCGCTTCATGCAGGTGCGCGGCGTGCCGGAAATGATCCGGCTGATGTTCAACAACAAGTCCTCGGACGCGGGCGTGTCCTCGTTCCAGGCACTGGCGCTGTCGCTGTCGGGGCGCGTTGGCACGGGCAACATCGCCGGCGTCGCCACCGCGATCGCGTTCGGCGGGCCGGGCGCGGTGTTCTGGATGTGGATGATGGCCTTCCTCGGCGCGTCGACCTCGTACATCGAGTGCACGCTGGCCCAGATCTACAAGGAGAAGGACGACGAGGGCCGGTACCGCGGCGGCCCGGCGTACTACATCGACAAGGCGATGGGCCAGAAGTGGTACGCCTGGATCTTCGCGGTGGTCACCATCGTCGCCTGCGGGTTCCTGTTGCCCGTGGTGCAGGTCAACACGCTGGCATCGAGCATGCAGACCGCGTTCGACATCCCGCCCATGGTGATCGCGCTCGGCGTCGCCGTGGGCCTGGCGCTCATCATCTTCGGCGGCGTCACCCGGATCGCGAGCTTCGCCCAGTTCGTCGTGCCGTTCATGGCGCTGGCGTACATCCTGGTGGCGATCACGATCATGCTGCTCAACGCCGACCGCCTGCCGGCGATGTTCGGCCTGATCATCGACAGCGCCTTCGGCCTGCACGCGGGCTTCGGCGCGATGCTGGGCCTGGCCGTCGAATGGGGCGTCAAGCGCGGCATCTACTCGAACGAGGCGGGGCAGGGCACGGGCCCGCACGCCGCCGCGGCGGCCGAGGTGCAGCATCCCGCGCAGCAGGGCTACGTCCAGGCGTTCTCGGTGTACGTGGACACGCTGCTGGTCTGCTCGGCGACTGCCTTCATGATCCTGGCCACCGGCATGTACAACGTCGAGGGCGCCGGCGGCTTCCTGGTCCATGCCCTGCCGGGCGTGGAGGCCGGCCCGGCCTATACCCAGGCGGCGGTCGATTCCATCCCCGAAATGGCCGGCTGGGGCGAGGGCTTCGTCGCGCTGGCGCTGCTGTTCTTCGTGTTCACCACGGTGCTTGCCTACTACTACATGGCCGAGACGAACGTGGCCTACATCAACCGCAAGGTGCACCGTCCCTGGCTGATCCTCGTGCTGCGCCTGGTCATCCTCGGCGCGGTGATGCTGGGGGTGTTCCGCACCGCGGGCGGCGCCTGGGCGCTCGGCGACATCGGCGTCGGCCTGATGGCGTGGCTGAACCTCGTCGCGATCGTCATCCTGCACAAGCCGGCGTTGCTGGCATTGCGCGACTACGAACGCCAGAAGCGCGCGGGCGTCGGTTCCGACGAGGACTTCACCTTCGACCCGGTCGGCCTGGGCATCCGCAACGCGCGTTACTGGGAAGAGCGCCGGGCCGGCGCCGAGCCCGACCTGCCGGTGCCGGACGCGCCTTCACCCGCGGGTGGCGATGGTCGCTGACCGCGAACGGGAGTTGCGGCTGCACGGCCTGAACGCCGTGCTGGCCGCACATGCCCGGCGCCCCGGGGCGATCCGCAAGCTGTGGCTGCGCGAGGACCGGATCCCCGCGCTGCAACCGCTGTTGAAGTGGTGCGTCGCCAATCGCGTGGGCTACCGCGTGGTGGAAGACGAGGACCTGCGCAAGCTCGCGGCGAGTACCCACCACGAAGGCGTCGTCGCCGACGTCCTGCGCGCCGAGCCGGCATCGCTGACGGGCTGGCTGCAGGCGCTGCCGCCGGGCCCGTGCTGCGCGTTGTGGCTGGACGGCGTGGGCAACCCGCACAACCTCGGCGCGATCCTGCGCAGTGCCGCGCATTTCGGCGTCGCGGCGATGCTGTTGCCGAAGGACGCGCCGCTGGCGTTGTCGGGCGCGGCGGCACGCGTCGCGGAAGGCGGTGCCGAGGCGGTGCCGTTCGTGCGGATGGGCCGGTCCGACAATGCGATCGCCCAGCTTCGTGGCGCGGGCTTTTCGCTGGCCGCGACCGTCGTCAAGGGCGGCGACGACGCCTTCGCGGCACCGCTCCCGGAGCGGCTCGTCTTCGTCCTGGGGGCCGAGGGCGAGGGCATGGATCCCGCGCTCGCCGGTGCCTGCGACCTGCGCCTGTCGATCCCCGGCACCGGCGCCGTGGAAAGCCTCAACGTCTCGGCGGCCACCGCGGTGCTGCTCGCAGCGTGGGTTAAGCGAGCCACCTGAATCATGGCCCGCATGCGCGCGTTCCTTTCCCGTTCCGCCCTGCTGCTCCTGCTGTCCGTCGCCTTCCCGGCGGCGGCGTCCGATTACGCGCTCGACTACCGCGTCGCACTGCTGCCGGACACGGGCGAGGCGCACGTGGTCATCTCCACCGCGCCGATCGACGGCCGGCTGGTCCGCGTGCGCGTGCCGCTCGACCGCGACCGCTACCGGGCGGTCCGGGCCGACGGCAAGCTCTCGCGCGACGGCGACGACTACACCTGGGAAGTCCCGCGCAAGGGCGGCACCCTCCAGTACCGCGTCGACATCGACCACGAGCGCCGCGGCGACGGCTACGACGCGCGCATCACCCGGGACTGGGCCCTGTTGCGCGGCGACGACCTCGTCCCCCCGCTGCGCGCCACCGTCACGCGCGGCGCCGATGCCCGCGCACGGCTGCGCTTCGTACTGCCGAAGGGCTGGAGCGCGGAGGTGCCGTACGGCCGCAGCAACGACGGCAAGGCATACGTGGTGGTCGATCCCGAGCGCCGCATGGACCGGCCCGAAGGGTGGATGGTCTTCGGCAAGCTGGGCGTGCGCCGCGACCGCATCGCCGGCATGCGGGTGGCGGTCGCCGCGCCGGTCGGCCAGGACGTCCACCGCGGTGACCTGCTCGCCTTCGTCACCGCGCTGGGACCGGAACTCGAACGCGCGTTCGGCGACCTGCCCCCGCGCCTGCTGCTGGTCCAGGCCGCCGACCCGATGTGGCGCGGCGGCCTGTCCGGTCCACGCTCCCTCTACCTGCACCAGGACCGCCCGCTGATCAGCGAGAACGGCAGCAGCACCCCCGCCCACGAACTGGTGCACGTCGTCACCCGCCTGCGTGCCGACGACGGCGACGACTGGATCGTCGAGGGCATCGCCGAGTACTACTCCATCGAACTTCCGCGTCGCGCCGGCCTGCTCAGCGACAGCCGCGCAACCAAGGCATTCGATTGGATGCGCGACCACGGCGCGTCGGTCGATCGCCTCGACACCGACCGCTCGCGCGAGGAAACCACCGCCCGCGCCGTCGCCCTCCTCGCCGACCTCGCCACCGAGATCGACCGCGCCACCGACGGCAAGCGCACCCTCGACGACGTCGTCCGCCGCCTCCTCCCCGACCGCGAAGTCTCCCGCGAAGCCCTGCGCGACGCCGCCCGCGAAGTCCTCGGCCGCAAGTCGCGCGTGCTCGACTCGCCGTTGCTGGACTGAAGAGCGGGCGTGGTGCGGGTGGGATTCGCGGGTGGCGGAGTTGCATGCCCCTGGCGGGACACGCCGTGAATCCGTCCATGGAGGCTGCTCAGCGCCGTCCATGGCGCTGAGCGTCCCGCCAGGGGCATG
>CAMPJU010000078.1 GCA_946886995.1 uncultured Lysobacteraceae bacterium | reverse complement strand
ATCTACCACCTGATCTGGCGCGGCTTCCGCCACAACGAATACTTCCACCGCTGGGGCGAACGCTATGCGGTGTATGCGACGGGCCAGCCCGCGGCGGCACCGGAAGCGCACGCGGAGACGGTCTGGGTGCACGCGGTGTCGGTCGGCGAGGTCAATGCCGCCGCCGCCCTGGTCAACGCCCTGCGCCGCGAGCGTCCCGGATTGCGACTGCTGGTCACGACGATCACGCCCACCGGGTCCCAACGGGTCCGTGCGTTGTGGGGCGACACGGTGGAACACGTGTACCTGCCGTACGACCTGTCCGGCGCGGTCGGCCGGTTCCTGGGCCATTTCCGGCCGCGGATCGCGCTGATCATGGAAACCGAACTGTGGCCGAACCTGCTGTTCGGCTGTCGCGACCACGGCGTCCCGGTCTACGTGCTCAATGCACGGCTGTCGGCGCGCTCGCTGCGCGGCTACAGCGTGCTGGCGCCGCTGATCGCACGCGCGCTGCGCACGGTGGAGCACGTCGCCGCGCAGTCGCATGCCGACGCCACCCGCTTCGTGCGCCTGGGCGCGCCACGCGCCCGGGTGTCGGACGTCGGCAACCTGAAGTACGACATGGCGATCCCGCCGGGCGTCGACGCGCTGGCGCGCGAGTTCGCCGCGCGATCGGGCGGACGGCCGGCGTGGATCGCGGCCAGCACCCACGAAGGCGAGGAATCGGCCGTCGTCGCGCTGCATGCGCGCCTGCGCCAGCGCCACCCCGGCCTGGTGCTGCTCTGGGCGCCGCGCCATCCCGAGCGGTTCCGCGCGGTGGCGCAACTGGCGGTCGAGGCCGGCTGGCGCGCGGCCACGCGCAAGCTCACGCACTGGCCGGACCGGAACGACGAGGTGTTCGTCATCGACACGCTGGGTGAACTGACCGCGTTCTATGCCTGCGCCAGCGTCGCGTTCGTCGGGGGCAGCCTGCAACCGGTGGGCGGGCACAACCTGCTGGAGCCCGCGGCCGTCGGCACGCCGGTGGTGACCGGACCGCACCTGCACAACTTCGCCGAGATCGCGCGCCGCCTGCGCGAAGCCGGCGCGTTGTGCGTGGAACCGGATGCCCACGCGGTCGGCGACGCGCTCGACCGGCTGCTGGGCGACGCGGAAACGCGGGAACGCATGGCCGCGGCCGGCGCCGCGCTGGTCGCGGAGGGGCGGGGGGCGCTGGCGCGGACGCTGGCGCTGATCGGGGACGACCTGCCGTCCCCGTGATGCCTCGCGGCGGCGCCGTTACGGCGCCGGCGGGTTCTCGAGCTGTGCGTCGGCGTCGACGGTCAGCAGGCGATTGACCTCCTGCACGTCTTCCACGTCCAGGGTGCCGGCCGCCTGCTCGAGCAGCAGCTTGTTCTGCAGGAAGTTGTAGCGCGCGAAGGCGTACTGGCTCTGCGCATCGAACAGGGTCTGCTGGTTCAGCAGCACGTCGATGACGGTGCGGGTGCCGACCTCGAAACCGACCTGGGATGCGTCGTAGGCGCTCTGCGCGGCGACCAGTGCCAGGCGGCGTGCCTCGACTTCGCTCACCCCGGACACCAGCGTCTGGTAGGCGTTGCGGGTGTTGCGCTCCACCGCGCGACGCTGCTGCTCGAGCTGGTCCGCGCGCACGTCGCGCTGGGCGATCGCCGTGCGCACGTCCGACTGGATGGCGCCGCCGCGGAAGATCGGCACGTCGACGACCAGGTTGAGGCTGCGCGACCGGCTCTCGTTCTCGAAGTCGCTGGTGACGTCGTCGATGTTGTCGGTCGAGGAACCGTCGGACTGGCTGTCGCCGTAGTTGCCGGTCAGGTAGACGGTCGGCCAGCGCTGGGCGCGCGCGGTGGCGATGTCGTGCCGTGCGGACTCGACCTGCAGCGACGCGGCGCGCAGGTTCGGGTTGCTGTCCAGTGCGGTGGCGACCCACTGGTCGGCACCACCGATCGGCAGCTCCGGCTGGAAGTCGGCGGGCAGGCCCTGCAGGTCGGTGACCGGGACGCCGGTGATTTCCGCCAGCGCCTGGTACGCATCGGCCAGCTGGGCGCGGGTCACCGCGACGTTCGCGCGCGCGGCCTCGTACTGGGCGCGTGCCTCGTGCACGTCGGTGATCGGCGCCAGGCCGACCTCCAGGCGCTTGTCGGCGAAATCGAGTTGCTTCTGCAGGGCCGTTTCCTGGGCCTCCGCGGCGGCCAGCGTCTCGATCCGGACCAGCACGTCGAAGTACGCGGCAGAGGTTCGGGTGATCAGCGTGTCGCCAGCGGCCGCCAGGGTGAAATCGGCGGCTTCCGCGAGTGCCTGCTGGCTGTCCAGCCGGGTGAAGCTGGAGCGGTCGAAGACCATCTGGCTGAGCGAGACGCCGACGTCGCTGCCGGTCGATTCGCTGCTTGAATTGCTGGGCGGGAACGGCTGGCCCGCGAACACCTGGGTGCCTTCGCTGTCGCTTTCGCTGCGGCCGTAGGACGCGCTGGCGCCGATCTGCGGAAGCATCGCCGCGCGTGCCTGCACGGCGCCCTCGCGGGTGACGAGGCGGCCGGACTCGGCGGCGGCGAACTGCGGATCGCCGGCGCGGGCCAACTGGTAGGCATCCATCAGGTCCGCGGCCCGGGCGCCCGTGGCGGGCACGAGGGCCAGCGAGAGGGCGAGGGCGAGGGGACTGGCAAGGGGACGAAGGCTCATGCAGGGGTCCTTGTTGCGGGGCGTCGCGCGAGCGGGCCGGTCAGAGTTCGAAGCGGGAAACGGGACCGGCACCGGCCAGGTAGGGCAGTTCGGTCTCGAACAGGGAGGTCGTGCGGTGGTTGCCGCCGGCAGCTTCCGGGGCCGCCACCAGGACGGCTTCCATCACGGGGGCGACGCCGCGGACGACGAACAGGCGGCCGCCGGGACGCAGCCAGGACAGGAAACGCTCCGGGACCGTCGCGACGGCGCCGGTGACGCAGACGGCGTCGAAGCGGCGGTTGCCGGGATCCCAGCCGAGGGCGTCGGCATGCACGACCTCGACGTTGCCGTCGAGGCCCTGCTCGGCGAGCCGCCCCTGCGCGATCGATGCGAGGTCGGCGTGGCGTTCGAGCGTGGTGACGGTCCGTGCGAGCCGGCCCATGCAGGCGGCGGTGAAGCCGCTGCCGGTGCCGACTTCCAGCACCTCGTCGCCCGGCTGCAGGTCGAGCGCCTGCAACATCCGGCCCTCGACCACCGGCTTCATCATCAGCTCGCCATGGCCGATGGGCAGCGCCAGGTCGGCATAGGCCAGCGAGCGGTGCGTCCCGGCCACGAACGCGTCGCGCGGCAGCGTCGCGAGCACGTCGAGCACGCGCGGATCGAGCACGTCCCAGGGACGCACTTGCTGCTCGACCATCATTTCGCGGGCGGTGGCGTAATCGAAGCTCATGGGCATGGGCACGGTGGGGGACCGCGTAGTTTAACGGCGCGGTGGGGCGGTTCGGGCGTGGAAGCCGGACGGGGACAGGATCGCGGTCGGGGCGGGCATGGCCGAAGTGCCTGAAGTCACTGCGACTGTCGGCCGGCAGGCGCGTAGGCGCGCAGGAAGAGGTCGACGCTCGCGGCCAGGTGGGCCTGCACCACGTCCGCGGCCTCGGCTTTCCCGTCGCAGCAGCCGAACACGCGGCGCGCATGGGGTTCGCCCTTCAGCAGCGCGAAGAACTGGCCCGCCGCGCGCGGCACGTCCTCGATCTCCAGTTCGCCCGCGGCGATCCGGCGCTCCAGCAGTGCCGCGAAGTCATCGTGGACGCGCTGCGGGCCCGCTTCCCAGAACAGGCGCGAGAGCGGAGAGCCGGCCAGTTGCGGCGTGCACAACATGCGGTGCCCGGCCACCGACTCGGGCGTGGTGACCATCGCGTAGAAGGCGCCGGCGATCGCCAGCAGCCGTTCGCGCAGGGGCGTGCCCGCCGTCGGCTCGAACAGCGCCGGCGGCAGCTGGGTCTCGCAATGCGCGCGCACGACGGCCGCGAACAGGGCCTCCTTGTCGCCGAAATGGCTGTAGACCGTCAGCTTGGAGACGCCGGCTTCCGCGGCGATCTGGTCCATGCTCGTCCCTTCGTACCCCTGGGTGGTGAACATCTGACGGGCGGCGGCCAGGATCGCGGCGCGCTTGCCCAGGTCCTTCGGGCGTCCGGGGCCGCTGGCGCGCGGCGTCGGGGTCTTCTTGGGGGAGGCTGGCATGGCTGGAATACTAGACCAGCCGGTTCGATATATATACTCGCCTGACTTCCTGCATTCATCGCGCGTCCACCGGGCGCGGAGGCCACATGCCGCAGCGTCCGTTCGCCCTGGTCCTCCTGGTGGCCGCCCTGGCCGGTTGTTCGGACGGCAGCGAAACAGGGCCGCCCCCGCGCCCCGTGCTGGTGGCGCAACCCGGCGCTGCGACCAGCGGCCACGTGTCCTTCGCGGGCGAAGTCCGCGCACGGGCGGAGACGGCGCTGGCGTTCCGGGTGGGCGGCAAGATCGTTTCGCGCCACGTCGATGTCGGCGACACCGTGGCCCGCGGCGCCCTCCTGGCGGAACTGGATCCCGGTGACCTGCGGTTGCAGGCCGGCGCGCTGTCCGCGCAACTGGAGGCCGCCCGGGCCGAACTGCAGCGTGCCGCCGCCGAACGCGCGCGGTTCGCCAGCCTGGCCGGCGACCAGCTGGTCAGCCGCTCGGCGCTGGACGCCGCCGAATCCGCGCATGCCGCCGCCGCGGGGCAGGTCCGCGCGCTGCAGGCGCAGCTGGAGGTTGCGCGCAACCAGGCCGCGTACACGCAGTTGCGGGCGCCGGTCGCCGGCGCGATCGCCGATCGCCAGGCCGACGTCGGCCAGGTGGTCGCAGCGGGGCAGCCGGTGTTCCTCCTGGCCGCGGAAGCAGGGCGCGACGTCGTCATCGCGATCCCCGAGGGACGCGTGGACGACGTGGCCGTCGGCATGCCCGTGGACGTCGAACTGTGGAGCGAGCCCGGGCGCCGGCTGGCAGGGACGGTGCGAGAGGTCGACCCGGTGGCCGATCCCGCGACGCGCACATGGCGCGCGCGCGTCGCACTGCGTGATCGTGATGCGGCGGGCGTCGCGCTGGGACAGACCGCACAGGTCCTGGTGCCCCTCGCGGATGCGACGGCCGGGATGAGCGTTCCGCTGGCGGCGGTGCAGCGCAGCGGCGACGACGACACCGCGGTCTGGGTGGTCGATCCTGGAACGGGCAAGGTATCGCTCGTGCCGGTCGCCCTTGGACCGTATGGCAGCGAACGCGTGCCGGTGCACGAAGGCCTGGCCCCGGATGCCCTGGTGGTGGTGGCCGGCGGGCACCTGCTGCGCGAGGGCCAGCAGGTGCTGCCGGTGGATCGCGACAACCGGCCGGTCACTGGCGGAGCCGTCCGCGAGTGAACGCGCCTTCGCGGTTCAACCTGTCCGCCTGGGCGTTGCGCAACCGGGGCCTGGTCCTCTACGCGATGATCGTGCTGGCGGTGGTCGGTGCGTGGTCGTACCTGCAACTCGGGCAGTCCGAGGATCCGCCGTTCACCTTCCGCGCGATGGTCGTGCGCACCGCATGGCCCGGCGCCACCGCCGCCGACGTGTCGCGACAGGTCACCGAGCGCATCGAGAAGGCGGTGATGTCCACCGGCCGCTACGAGTTCGTGCGCTCGTATTCGCGGCCGGGCGAGTCGCAGGTGATCCTGATGGCCCGCGACAGCCTGCCGCCGGAGGCGGTGGACCGGCTCTGGTACGACGTCCGCAAGAAGGTCGGCGACATGCGGCACACGCTGCCCGAGGGCGTGGTTGGCCCGTTCTTCAACGACGAGTTCGGCGACACCTTCGGCAACGTCTACGCATTGACCGGCCCCGGCTTCGACTACGCGGTGCTGGAGGACCATGCCGAACGGCTGGAGCTCGAGCTGCAGCGCGTCGCCGGCGTCGGCAAGATCGAACTGCTTGGCCTGCAGGACGAGAAGGTCTGGATCGAGGTCGACAACGCCCGCATGGCGACGCTGGGCGTCCCGGTGGAGGCGGTGCGCGAGGCGCTGCATGCACAGAACGCGGTCGTCCCGACCGGGTTCTTCGAGACCGGCATGGAACGCGTCGGCGTCCGCGTCGATGGCGCGTTCGGTTCCGTCGACGAGATTCGCGACGCCCCGGTCCGCGCGAACGGACGGACCTTCCGGCTGGGCGACGTCGCCCGCGTCAACCGTGGCTTCTCCGATCCGGCCGCGCCGCGGATGCGCGTCGACGGCGAGGATGCGATCGGGATCGCGGTGGCGATGGCCGAAGGCGGCGACATCCTGGCGCTGGGGGAGACGCTGGACGCGGAATTCGACCGCCTGCAGCACCAGCTGCCCGTCGGCATGGACCTGCGCCGGGTGGCCGACCAGCCGCGTGCGGTGCGCGATTCGGTGGGCGAGTTCACCCGGGTCCTCGCCGAGGCGATCGCGATCGTGCTGCTGGTCAGCTTCTTCTCGCTCGGCTGGCGGACCGGCCTGGTGGTCGCGGTGTCGATCCCGCTGGTGCTGGCGATGACGTTCGCGG
>CAMPJU010000077.1 GCA_946886995.1 uncultured Lysobacteraceae bacterium | reverse complement strand
AGCACGATGTCGTTGATCGTCACGTACATGGCGTGCTCGACCAGCGGCGACTTGATCTTGTAGGTGGAGCCGACCAGCACCTCGGGGCGCTCGATCTTCTCGTGCATCTGGATGACGTCGGCGGTGGCCAGGGCGGCCTCGGCCTCTTCGCGCGCGACGGCCGCGCCCTGCTGCGCAGCGGCCTTGTCCTCGGGCCGCACGACGGCGTAGCCCTTGATTTTCTTGTCGATCTTGACGGCCATCGGCCCGTGGCTCCTTGCGGTGTCGCTGGACAGTTGCGGTATGGAACCCGGCCCCCGCGAACGGGGGCCGGGCGTCTTGCGTTACGCGCCTGCGCGGGTGGCGGCGGCCTTGCGGCCACCGGCCCGGCGGGCCGCGGTCTTCTTCATCGCGCCGGTCTTGCGCGCGGCAGTGGCGGTCGACTTGCGCACGGCGGTCACGGCCTTGCGGGCCGTCTTCTTCGCGGTCGCCTTGCGCGGTGCCGCCTTGCGGGCGGTGGACTTGCGCGCCGTCGACTTGCGGGCCGTCGACTTCCGGGCGGTGGCCTTCCTGGCCGGCGACTTCCTGGCCGCCGACTTGCGGGCCGTCTTCCTTGCGGTCGACTTGCGTGCCGTCGACTTCCGCGCCGTCTTCTTCGCCGCGCCCTTGCGGGCGGCCGTCTTGCGGGTGGCCTTCTTGGCCGCCTTCTTCGTGGACTTCTTCGCTGCAGCCTTCTTCGTCGCGGTCTTGCGCTTCAGGGCCGCCGACTCCTTCTTGGCCTTGGCACTCGCGGCCGTCAGCTTGCGCTTGGCCTTGGTGACCGACTTCTTGACGGCCTTGCTGGCCTTCTTGGCGGTCTTGCGCGCCGTGGCGGCGGCGCCGCTGGCGGTGGACGCGATCGCACTGCCGATGTTGCCGGCGGTGTCCTTCATGTTGTCGGCCGCCTGGGAAAGGCTGGCCGTCACTCCGTTGCCGTTGCTCATGGGTTGCCCTCCTCGGGGCATGTACGTTCGTCTTGGTAACCGGGTTCGGGACGCTCCGGAAAATGTCGGCCAATCGACCGCCGGCGCAATCCCTTGGCGATGCTATACCTCACAAAACGCACTGCAAACGTGAACGTGCCCGCTCGGGCAACGCACTAGAACTTGCCGTAGTACCCCTCCTTCAGGGCGTCGAACAGGTTGGCGGCGGTGTGCATCTCGCCGTCGTACTCGATCTGTTCGTTGCCCTTGACCTCCAGCACGCTGCCGTCCTCGAGCTCGAAGCGGTACAGCGTGTTCTCCAGGTCGGCCTCCTTGACCAGCACGCCCTGGAACGCGGCGGGGTTGAAGCGGAACGTGGTGCACCCCTTCAGCCCCTGCGCATGCGCATACGTATAGATGTCCTTGAAATCCTCGTACGGGAAGTCCGTCGGGACGTTGGCGGTCTTGGAGATCGAGCTGTCCACCCACTTCTGCGCGGCGGCCTGGACGTCGACGTGCTCCTTCGGGCTGATGTCGTCGGCGGAGACGAAGTACTCCGGCAGCGCCGCGGCCGGGTCCTCGGCGAACGGCATCGCCTTCGGGTTCACCAGCTCGCGGTAGGCCAGCAGCTCGTAGGACCAGACGTCGACCTTTTCCTTCGACTTCTTGCCCTCGCGGATCACGTTGCGGCTGTAGTGGTGGGCGAACGACGGTTCGATGCCGTTGGAGGCGTTGTTGGCCAGCGACAGCGAAATCGTGCCGGTCGGCGCGATCGAGCTGTGGTGGGTGAAGCGCGCGCCCACCTCGGCCAGTTCCTCGACCAGCGCGGGGGCGACCCCGCCTACCCGCTGCATGTACCGCGAGTACTTCGCGTGCAGCACCTTGCCGGCGACCTGCTGCCCGACCTGCCAGCCGTCGCGCACCATTTCCGGGCGCTTGCGCAGCATTTCCGCGTCGACGGTGAACAGCTCGTCCATGATCGGCGCCGGGCCCTTCTCCTTCGCCAGCTCCAGGGCGGTCTCCCACCCGGCCACCGCCATCTCGCGGGCGATCCGCTCGGTGAACTCGCAGGACTCCTTCGAGCCGTATTTCATGCGCAGCATGGTCCCGGTCGAGCCCAGGCCCAGGAAGCCCATGCCGTGGCGGCGCTTGCGCATGATCTCGTCGCGCTGCTGCTGCAACGGCAGCCCGTTGACCTCGACCACGTTGTCGAGCATGCGGGTGAACACGCGCACCACCTCGCGGTACTCGTCCCAGTCGAACGACGCCTTGTCGGTGAACGGATCCCGCACGAACTTGGTCAGGTTGACCGAACCGAGCAGGCACGCGCCGTACGGCGGCAGCGGCTGCTCGCCGCAGGGGTTGGTCGCGCGGATGTTCTCGCACCACCAGTTGTTGTTCATCTCGTTGACGCGGTCGATGAGGATGAACCCGGGCTCGGCGTAGTCGTACGTCGAGACCATGATCATGTCCCACAGGTGGCGCGCCTTGAGGTGGCCGTACACCTTGCAGGCGACCAGGCCGTCGTCGCGCACGATGTAGTTCTTGTGCGTCGGCCACTCGCGCCAGACGACGTTGGACGCATCGGCGAAGTCGACGCCGTCGCGCTCCTTCTCGTTGATGGGGAACACCAGCGGCCAGTCGGCATCCTCCGCGACCGCTTCCATGAAGCCATCGGTCACCAGCAGCGACAGGTTGAACTGGCGCAGGCGCCCGTCCTCGCGCTTGGCGCGGATGAAGTCGCGCACGTCCGGGTGGGACACGTCGAACGTGCCCATCTGCGCACCGCGGCGGCCGCCGGCGCTGGACACCGTGAAGCACATCTTGTCGTAGATATCCATGAAGGACATCGGGCCGGAGGTGTACGCGCCGGCGCCGGCGACGAACGCGCCGCGCGGGCGCAGGGTCGAGAACTCGTAGCCGATGCCGCAACCCGCCTTCAGCGTCAGCCCGGCCTCGTGCACCTTGTCCAGGATCCCGTCCATCGAGTCGATGATGGTCCCGGACACGGTGCAGTTGATGGTCGAGGTCGCCGGCTTGTGCTCGAGCGCGCCGGCGTTGGAGGTGATGCGTCCCGCGGGGATCGCACCGCGGCGCAGCGCCCAGAGGAAGCGCTCGTACCACTGCTCGCGCTTGGCCGGCGTGGGTTCGGCATCGGCCAGGGCACGCGCCACGCGCTGGTAGGTCCCGTCGATGTCCGCGTCCACGGGTTCGCCGGACTTGGTCTTGAGCCGGTACTTCTTGTCCCAGATGTCGGCCGAGGCCGGCTGCATCGGGATGGCGGCATCGCCCTGCGTTCCACCCTCCGTCTTGACCGCGCGCAACGTGTTCTTGCCCGTGCTCATCCTGTTACTGCTCCTCGTCCTTTGCGCAGGTGGCCGGCAGCCTGCGTCTTTTCCCGGAATCCCCAGTGCTTGGGTCGATTCGACGCAACCGACCACAACATGTTGTGGCGTCGCAGGGGGGCCAAGCTACGCCCGGCCGCTGCCTTCGTCAACTGCGAATGCATGATCGCGGACACTCCCGGACCGGTGGCCGGCCCGCCATCCGGAATGCGTTCCGGCGCCCGTGCGGCCACCCGCTTTTCATCGCAAATTAAAGCGCCGCCACCGACACTTCACGTCGTTGACACTCATGAACAGGGAACACTTGGACCAGATGCGCCCCATGACAACGCGCCCGACGACGATGCGCCGCCTGCCGACCCTCCTCGCCCTGCTGGCCGCTGCCGCGTTCGGGGGCCTTGCCGCGACCGCGCTGCGCGATGCCGTGCAGCAGCCCGCGGCCGCCACGCCAGCGCTGCCCGCCGCGGGCGCCCTGCCGGCCGGGGTCGGTGGACGTGCGCTGCCGTCGCTCGCGCCGATGCTCAAGGAAGTGACCGCCGCGGTGGTGAGCGTCCACGGCACCCAGCGCGTGCGCATCCAGAATCCCTTCTTCGCCGACCCGATCTTCCGCAGGATGTTTCCGAACGTCCCGCAGGAGCGGATCCGGCAGTCGCTCGGCTCGGGCGTGATCGTCGACGCGGAACGCGGGTTCGTGCTCACCAACCACCACGTCATCGAGGGCGCCGACGCGGTGTCGGTGACGCTCGCCGACGGACGCACGGTGGAGGCCGAGTTCCTCGGCTCGGACCCTGATACCGATGTCGCGTTGATGCGCATCCCCGCCGGTGGCCTGACCGAGATCCCGCTGGCCGACTCGAGTGCGCTGCAGGTCGGCGATTTCGTGGTCGCGGTCGGCAATCCGTTCGGCATCGGCCAGACCGTCACGTCGGGCATCGTCTCGGCGGTCGGGCGCACGGGCCTCACCGGCCTGGGGTTCCAGGACTTCATCCAGACCGATGCGTCGATCAACCCCGGCAACTCGGGCGGCGCCCTGGTCAACCTCGACGGCGAACTGGTCGGGATCAACACCGCCAGCTTCAATCCGCGCGGCTCGATGGCCGGCAACATCGGCCTGGGGTTCGCCATCCCGACCAACCTCGCGCGCAACATCATGGAACAGCTGCTGGCCAACGACGGGGTCGTCCGTCGCGGCACGCTGGGGCTCCAGGCGCAGGCGATCGACGCGGCGCTTGCGAATGCGCTCGGCATGGACGTCGCCCGCGGCGCGCTGGTGACGACCGTGTACCCGGGGTCGGCGGCGGACGAGGCCGGCCTGGCGCCCGGCGACGTCGTGGTCGCGGCCAACGGCGAGCGCATCGACAGCCCGGCGGCGCTGCACAACTTCGAAGGCCTGCAGCCGATCGGCGCCCGGGTCGTCCTGGATATCCGCCGCGAGGGCGAGGCGCTGCAGCTGGCCACGCGCCTGCGCGAGCAGCCGCGCAGCTATGCCGGCCAGTGGCTGGACCCGCGCCTGTCCGGCGCGGACTTCGCGGAACTGCCCGATGACGCACGCCAGGCCGGCATCGCCGGGGTGCAGGTGGAGGCCGTCGAGCGCGGCAGCCGCGCCGCGCGCAACGGCCTGCGCGAAGGCGACATCGTCGTCGCCACGAATGAAGGCCGGGTCGCCGACCTGGCCGGCTTCCGGGCCGCCGTCACCGGTCCGGACCCACGGCTCGTGCTGCAGGTAGTTCGCGGCGACACGGCCGGCACGCTGCTGATGCAATGATCCCCGTCCCACCCCACGCCACACGGAGGAACACCCGATGAGTCCCACCAATCCAAGAGCCACCGACTCGGTCAAGCGCAACCTCGGCGAAGCCGGCAGCCACCTCGGCCAGGCCGCGCGCGACGCCGGCGAAGCCGTCAGGGGCGCCACCGGCGCGGCCGGCGAGGCATTGAAGGGGGCCGGCGGCAGCGCTGGCGACCACCTCCGCCTGGGCCGCGCCAACGTCAAGGCCGACCTGGCCGACAGCGCGCTCGCCGGGCTCGCCGCGGCCGAAGGCCTGCCGGAAGCGACGCGCGAGCAGGTCGACGCACTCATGGAAAAGGGCCAGGACCTGGTCGAAAGCGCGGCCGACCTGATCCGCGAACGCCCGATCGCCTCGTTCGGCGTCGCCTTCGCGGCCGGCTGGATCATCGCCAAGCTCGCCCGCGGCAGCGACCGCTGAGCGCAGCAGCCGACCGGATGCGCGACCCAGACGACAACGCCCAGGACCGCGCGGAGGACACGCCGCAGCCGCCGCCCGATCTGCAGGAATCCCTGCGCCAGGTCGGTGCGGCCGGCCGCGCCAGTGCGCAGGCCGCCGCGGACACCGGCAAGGCGTTGCGCAGCCTGCTCGCGGCGGACTTCTCGCTGGCGCGCAGCGCGTTCGGACGCACGCTCGCCTTCACCGGCGCTGCGATCGTGTTCGGCGCGTCGGCGTGGCTGCTGTTGATGACGGCGCTGATCGTGTTCCTCAACCGGCAGGTCGGCTGGCCGTGGTGGGCCGCCCTGCTGTCGTGCGCCGTGCTCAGCACCCTGGCCGCGGTGGCCGCCACCAGGGCCGGCATGCGCTACTTCGAACACACCCGGATGAAGGCGACCCGTCGCCAGCTCGCGCGGCTGGGCATCGGCGAGCTCTCGGACATCGCACCGCGCGCCAGCTCCACCGAATCGAGCCGCGCTGCCGCCGAGCGCCTCGAGCGCGACGCCGAGCACGCACCGATCAAGGACCGCCGTGGCGTGGAGGTCACGCCACCATGAGTTTCGAGAAGCTGCTGAAGAAGGTCGAACAGGCCGAGGACGCGCTCGAGGCGCAGGAGCGCCGGACCGCCGCCGACTGGCGCCAGCTGAAACGCTCGTGGAAAGCGTCATGGACGCCCGGGCGGATCGTGCTCGCCGGCCTGGCCAGCGGGTTCCTGGTCGGGCGCGCCGAGGCCGGCAAGGCGATGGCCAGCGGCGGCGGCATCCTGCGCATGCTTGCCTCGCTCTCGGCGTTGCTGGCGAGTGGCCAGGCGCAGGCGGCCGCGGACGACGCAGAAGCAGCGGCCGAAACGGCCGAAGACACCGCAGAGACCGCCGCCGAAGCGGTGGGTGCACATCCACCCGTCGCCACCGCAGAGGCCTACGAACCATGAGCACGACCAATGGCGTCCCCGCTGCCGAAGCGGCGGGCGCCGCCCCCGGCCCGCCGCTTCGGCAGCGGGGACGCCATTGGT
>CAMPJU010000076.1 GCA_946886995.1 uncultured Lysobacteraceae bacterium | reverse complement strand
CCTTCCGCCTTCGCGTCGTACGCGCCGTGCACCAGGCCCATGAACTCGCTGGCGACGTTGCGGTGGAACCACGGCGGGCGGAACGTGTCCTGCGCGACGAGCCAGCGCGGCGGGAAGACCACGAAGTCCATGTTGCCCACCCCGGACGTGTCGCTGGGCGAGGTCAGCACCAGGAAGATCGACGGGTCGGGGTGGTCGAAGCTGATCGAGCCGATCGCATTGAAGCGGCGCAGGTCGTACTTGCACGGCGCGTAGTTGCCGTGCCAGCCGACCACGTCGAGCGGCGAATGGCCGATCGGCGCGCGCCACAGGTGCCCCTGGAACTTCGCGACCAGTTCGAAATCGCCTTCGACATCCTCGTACGCGGCCACCGGCGCCAGGAAGTCGCGCGGGTTCGCCAGCCCGTTGCTGCCGATCGGACCCAGGTCCGGCAACCGCAGCAGCGCACCGAAGTTCTCGCACACGTAGCCGCGCGCCTCGCCGTCGGGCAATTCGACGCGGAAGCGCACGCCGCGCGGGATGAGCGCGATCTCCTGCGGTTCGACGTCCAGGACGCCCAGCTCCGTCGCGATGCGCAGACGGCCCTGCTGCGGCACGACCAGCAGTTCGGCGTCCGCGTCGTAGAAGAACCGTCCCTGCATGTCGCGGTTCGCGGCATAGAGGTGGATGCCGACGCCATGCATCGCGCCGGGCGACCCATTCCCCGCCATGGTGAACAGACCCTCGACGAAGTCGGTCGGCTGCGACGGCAGCGGCAGCGGATCCCAGCGCAACTGGTCGGGCGTCACCGGCCCCGTGCCGAAATCGTTGTGCAGGCGTGGCTGTCCGAACGGTTCGAACGCGCCGTGCATCGCCGCCGGCCGGATCCGGTACAGCCAGCTGCGCCGGTTCTCGCTGCGCGGTGCCGTGAACGCCGTGCCGCTCAGCTGCTCGGCGTACAGCCCGTGCGCCACCCGCTGCGGCGAGTTGCGGCCGACCGGCAAGGTCCCGTCGACCGCTTCGGTCGCGAACTCGTTGCCGAACCCCGACATGTACCCGGTCATGCGATGACCCCTCAGAGCACGCCGCGCTTCATCTGGTCGCGCTCGATCGACTCGAACAGCGCCTGGAAATTGCCCTCGCCGAAGCCCTCGTTGCCCTTGCGCTGGATGATCTCGAAGAAGATCGGGCCGAACGCGTTCTGGGTGAAGATCTGCAGCAGCTTGCGCGACTTCGTTTCCAGGTCCGCGTCGATCAGGATCTTGTTGCGCGCCAGGCGCGGCACGTCTTCGCCGTGGTTCGGCACGCGCTGGTCGATCACCTCGAAGTAGCTGTCCGGCGTATCGAGGAACTCGACGCCGGCCTCGCGCATCTTCTCGATGGACGCGTAGATGTCATCGGTGAACAGCGCGATGTGCTGGATGCCCTCGCCCTTGTACTCGCGCAGGTATTCGTTGATCTGCGACTTCTCGTCGGACGATTCGTTGAGCGGGATGCGTACGATGCCGTCCGGCGCGGTCATCGCCTTGGACAGCAGCCCGGTCTTGGCACCCTTGATGTCGAAGTAGCGGATCTCGCGGAAGTTGAACAGCCGCTCGTAGTAGTCCGACCACTGCTGCATGTTCCCCTGGAACACGTTGTGGGTCAGGTGGTCGATGAACGTCAGGCCGAACCCCTTCGGGTGCTGGTCGACGCCCGGCAGCGGCGCGTAGTCCGCATACACGTCCGGGTTGCCGTCGTCGACGAGGTACAGCATGCAGTCGCCGATGCCCTTGATGGCCGGCGCGTCGATCGCCCCGGTCTCTGGCTTGTCGTCGGCTTTCGCGCCGCCGTTGCCCAGGACATGGGACAGGACCTTCTCGACCGGCTCGCGGAACCGGATGGCGAAGCCGCAAGCCGACGGCCCGTGCTGCGCGGCGAAGCCCGACGCGAAGGAATCAGGCGCCTCGTTGAGCAGGAAGTTGATCGTGCCCTGCCGGAACAGGGTGATGTCACGGTCGCGGTGGCGTGCGATGGCGGTGAAGCCCAGCCGTTCCAGGTATTCGCGCATCCGCGGGCCCTGGCCCGGCGGCGCGGCGAACTCGACGAACTCGAACCCGTTGATCCCCATCGGGTTCTCGAACGTGGTGACCTGCATGCCGAGGTTGGGGGCAGTGGGCTGCGCGCTCATGGGGGGGATTCCTCCTGCGTTGGACCGGTCATTGTATCGCCCCGCGCGCGGGCTCCCCGGGGCCCGGAAAGAGAACGGCGGCCCAGGGCCGCCGTTCCATGCCACGCAGCAACTGCAGCAGCGTCAGCGACGCTCGCGGTCCGTGCGCGTGCCCGCCGCGGCCGGCTCGCCGATCTCGCCCTGGCCGGCCAGCACGCGGTCGTGGTGCTCGTTGTCGACATCCTCGTGCATCAGGCGCTTGACCAGCGGCGACACCACGATGACGCCGACGCCGACCGCGATCGCGATCCAGCCGATCTGGTGGTAGACATCCATCACCTGGTCGGCCCCCGGGGCCGCGTCCGCACCGTGCCCGCCCGTGGCCTGGGCGATCATGCCGCCGATGTAGTTGCCACCGGCACTGGCCAGGAACCAGGTGCCCATCATCAGGCTGAGCATGCGCGCCGGCGCCAGCTTGGTCATCGCCGACAGGCCGACCGGCGACAGGCACAGCTCGCCCATCGTGTGCAGCAGGTAGATCAGGAAGATGAAGACCACCGGGGTGAGCCCGGCACCTGCCGCGGCGGCACCGGCGACCAGCACCAGGAACCCGGCGCCCAGCTGCATCAGGCCCAGGCCGAACTTGGCCGGCGTCGACGGCTCCCAGCCGCGCCTGGCCAGGGCAAGCCACAGCCATGCGAACAACGGGCCCAGCAGCACGATGTAGATCGCGTTGAGCGACTGGAACATGCCGGCCGGGACGTCCCAGCCGAGGAAGGTCCGGTTCACCTGCTCGTCGGTGTACACGTTGAGCGACGAGCCCGCCTGCTCGAACAGCGCCCAGAACAGCGGCTGCAGCGCGATCAGGAACAGCGCGGCGAGGATCCGGTCGCGGTCGATGCGGTCCAGCTTGAAGACCGCCGAATAGAGCAGCCACGCAACGACGACGGCACCACACGCCGCGAGCAGGCCACCGACGACGCCCTGGTACTGGATGAGCATCCAGACCACCGCCACGCCGACCAGGCCCGACAGGTAGATCATCCACTCGCGCGAAATGCCCATCACCGGCTCGCGCAGCACGGCCGCATCCGGCGGTTCGCCCTTGCCCAGCAGCGACGGCCGCCCGAGCACGAACACGATCAGGCCCAGCAGCATGCCGACGCCTGCCGCGCCGAAGCCCCACGCCCAGCCGTAGGTCTGGCCGAGGTATGCCACCAGCAGCGAACCCAGCGCCGCGCCCAGGTTGATGCCCATGTAGAAGATGGTGAACGCCGGGTCGCGGCGCGCGTCGCCCTGGCGGTACAGCTGGCCGACGATCACCGAGATGTTGGCCTTCAGGAAGCCGACGCCCATGATGATGAACGCCAGTGCGAGCCAGAAGACGTTGATGAACGTCGACGACTGCATGGCCGCGGCGACCTCCGCCCCCGCGCCGGCCGGCGCGGGCCCCTCGAAGGCCATCAGGCCGTGGCCGATCACCAGCAGGATCGCGCCGTACTGCACGGCCTTGCGTTGCCCGAGCCACTTGTCGGCGAGCCAGCCGCCGATCACCGGGGTGATGTAGACCAGCGCCGTGTACGCGCCATAGATGATGTACGCCTTTTCCTCCGAGAACAGCCAGTGCTGCAGGAGGTAGAAGATGAGGATCGCGCGCATCCCGTAGTACGAGAAGCGCTCCCACATCTCGGCGAAGAACAGCACGAACAGGCCGCGCGGATGACCCAGGAAGGTCTTTCCTTCGGCATTGACTGGAGTTTGGGCCACAGGTCTTGCTCCCCCGGAATGTTGACAGGCCGCCTGCCGGCGGCCGTGGAACATTTACCCTAACCCGTCGCGTTGGGTCGTGAAAGCACGGCAGCCGCCTGCTGCGATGCAGCAGACCCGCATTCATCTCGGTGGCATCGCCTCCGCGGACGTGCCCGGCCCGATCACCGTGCGCACCTCGAACAGCTCCGGGAAGAACGTCAGGTCCAGCGCGCGCTTCAGGAATCCGACCCCCGACGAGCCGCCGGTCCCCTTCCGGAACCCGATGATCCGCATCACCGTGCGCATGTGGCGGAAGCGCCACAGCTGGAACTGGCTCTCCAGGTCCACCAGGTCCTCGCACAGGTGGTACTCGGCCCAGAAGGCGCCCGTGTCCTCGTAGATGCGCTCGAAGACCGGGAGCAGCCCCGGGTCGGACACGTGCGGGTGCGACCAGTCGCGCTCGAGGTGCGCCGCCGGCACCGCATGGCCGCGGCGCGCCAGGTACCGCAACACCTCGTCGTACAGCGACGGCGACTCCAGCGCCTCGCGCAGCATGGCCTGCTCGCCCGGGTTGTGCGCGAACACGTCCAGCATCGCCGCGTTCTTGTTGCCGAGCAGGAACTCGATGGTGCGGTACTGCGCGGACTGGAATCCGGACGACGGCCCCAGGATCTCCCGGAACTGCATGTACTCCGACGGCGTCAGCGTCTCCAGCACCGTCCACATCTCGGTCAGCTGGCGCAGCACCGCCTTGCAGCGGGAGAAGATCTTCTGGGTGGGGCCGAGGTCGTCCGCGCGCAGGTGGACGAGCGCGGCGCGCAGTTCGTGCACCAGCAGCTTCATCCAGAGCTCCGACACCTGGTGCTGGAGGATGAACAGCAGTTCGTCGTGGTGCGGGGGCTGGCTGACCGGGGCCTGGGCCGAAAGCAACCGGTCCAGCTTCAGGTAGCCGCCATAGGTCATCCGGCCCTCGAGGTCGGTCTCGATGCCCGTCTCCAGTGGCCGGAGGGAGCGCTCGTCCGGCGCTCGCTCGTCCGGGGCGTCAGGCGTCTCGGGGATCGTCGGGCCGGTCATCGGTCCATTCTAGGGGCGACACGGCGATTCGCTATCATCCCCGTTCCCCATCGACGCCCCCGAGGCCTGCCCGCGATGACCGTCGCCGCGACCTACGAGATCGAATACCTGCAGTGCCTCGGCCCGGACGGCAAGCCCGTCGGCAAGCTGCCGAAGGCCTTCAGCGACCCCAAGGCCCTGGTGCCGCTGTTCAAGCAGATGCTCTACGTGCGCACCTTCGACACCAAGTCGATCGCGCTGCAGCGCACCGGCAAGCTCGGCACCTACGCGGCCAGCCTCGGGCACGAGGCGACCCACGTCGGCATCGGTGCCTCGATGCGTCCCGAGGACGTGTTCGCGCCGAGCTACCGCGAGTACGGCGCGCAGTTCATGCGCGGGGTCAAGCCGCGCGAGGTGCTGATGTACTGGGGCGGCGACGAACGCGGCAACGATTTTTCCGGGCCGAAGCACGACTACCCGTGGTGCGTGCCGATCGCGACGCAGTGCCTGATGGCCGCCGGCGCGGCGCTGTCGTTCAAGCTGCGGGGCGAGGACCGGGTCGCGGTGACCTGCTGCGGTGACGGCGGCTCGTCCAAGACCGACATGTACGCCGCGATCAACTCGGCGGGCGCGTTCACCCTGCCCTTCGTGCAATGCATCATCAACAACGGCTGGGCGATCTCGGTCCCGCGCAGCGCGCAGACCGGCGCGAAGACCCTCGCGCAGAAGGGCCTGGCCGGTGGCCTGCACTGCCTGCAGGTGGACGGCAACGACCTCATCGCCGTGCTCGAGGGCATGCGCCGTGCCATGGAGCGTGCGCGCAACGGCGAAGGCGGATCGGTGATCGAGTTCATGACCTACCGCTTGCACGACCACACCACGGCGGACGACGCGCGACGCTACCGCGACGAGGCGCAGGTCAAGGCGGCCTGGGAGCTCGAGCCGATGCTGCGGCTGCGCAAGTACCTCACCGCCCAGAAGCTGTGGGACGAGAAGACGGAAAAGGACTGGGTCGAGGAGTGCGGGCGGCTGGTCGACATCGAGATCAACGCCTACCTCGAGACGCCGGTGCAACCGGTCGAGGCGATGTTCGACCACCTGTACGCCGATCCGCCGGCCGACCTGCTGAAGCAGCGCGCCGAAGCACTGGCGCTGGAGGGCCGGGCATGAGCGCCGCGAAGAAGAAGCCGGCCGCCGGACAGGCCGCGCCGCAGGCCATCACCCTCATCGAGGCGATCACCCAGGCGCTCGCCTACGAGATGCGCGCGGACGACGCGGTCGTCGTACTCGGCGAGGACGTGGGCGTCAACGGCGGCGTGTTCCGCGCCACCGCCGGCCTGCACGCGCAGTTCGGCTCCTCGCGCGTGATCGACACGCCGCTGGACGAGACCACGATCGCCGGGCTGACGGTCGGCATGGCCAGCCAGGGCATGAAGCCCGTGGCCGAGGCCCAGTTCGACGGCTTCATGTACCCGATGGTCGACTTCCTGGTCTGCCACGCCGCGCGCATGCGCTACCGCACCCGCGGCCGCCTGCACTGCCCGATGGTGCTGCGCGTGCCGTGGGGCGGCGGCATCCGCGCGCCGGAGCACCACAGCGAGGCCAACGAGGCGATCTTCACCAACGTGCC
>CAMPJU010000075.1 GCA_946886995.1 uncultured Lysobacteraceae bacterium | reverse complement strand
ATTACGTCGAGGACTTCAGCAGCAGCCTGGACAACCTGTCGCCGGTCTACCTGGCTAGCAACGTGGGCGTGCACGGGCACGGGGAAACCTGGAGCGCCGGAGCGAACGCGACCTACTACCTGCTCTCCGACTACACGCTCACCGACAATGCGTTGCCCCACCACAGGCTGCCGCGCACGTGGTTGCGCTGGGAGAAGCCGCTGCGGCCGTGGCTGGTCGCCGGCCTCGACGCGGAAGCAGTGCAGTTCGAGCACACCGTGCAGGCCGGCGGCTCGCGCGTCGACCTCAAGCCCTGGATCAGCCTGCCCTTCGAAGGCGACAGCTGGTTCGCGCGCCCGACCTTCGCCTGGCGGCACACGACCTACCAGCTGGAGGACGGCTTCGGCCCGGAGGTCACCGAAAGCAGTCCGACCCGCAGCCTGCCGATCACCAGCCTGGATGCGGGCCTGTTCCTGGACCGGGAAACGTCGTGGCAGGGCGAGCAGTACCTGCAGACCCTCGAGCCCCGGCTGTTCTACCTGCACGTCCCGTACCGCGACCAGTCGGGCATCCCGCGCTTCGACACTCGCCCGCTCACCTTCAGCTGGGGCCAGCTGTTCCGCGACAACCGCTACTCCGGCGCCGACCGCCAGGCCGACGCCAACCAGCTGACCGTCGCCTTCACCACGCGCCTGATCCGGGAATCGGACGGCAGCGAGAAGCTCTCGGCGAGCTTCGGCCAGATCCGCTACTTCGAAGAGTCCCGGGTCACCGTCCCCGGCGAGGTCCCGCTCGACCAGGGGGAGTCGGCGTGGGTGGCCGACATCGGCTACGCGATCAACGACCGCTGGACCGCCAGCGCGTCCTACCAGTGGGATCCCAAGTTCCGCAGGCAGGACCTCGCGTCGGTGCGCACGCAGTACCTGCTGGGCGACGACGGCGTCATCAACTTCGGCTACCGGCATCGCCGCGACCTGCTGGAACAGGTCGACCTGTCGTTCCTGTACCCGCTTTCGCCGTCATGGAGCGTCGTGGGCCGGTACTACTACTCGCTGTTCGACAACAAGTTGCTGGAAGGCCTGGCCGGCGTGCAGTGGGACAGCTGCTGCATGGCGGTCCGCCTGGTCGGCAGGCGGTACGTGCGCAACCGCGATGGTGACCTGAACAACACCCTGATGCTCGAGGTCGAGCTGAAGGGCCTGGGGTCCGCCGGCCGCGACGCAAGGAGCGTTTTGCGCCGTGGTATTCTCGGCTATTACCGCGACGACCTGTACCTGGTGCCGCCGCCCGAAGTGCGCAGCGGCGAGGACGACCTCGCCCCGGACCCCTACTGACGACCCGACGATGACCCGATTCGCCCGCTTCCTGCTGCTTGCCCTCTTCCTGTGCGCGGCGCCCGTCGCGGCGCAGCAGCTGCAACCCATCGACCGGATCGTCGCGGTGGTCGACGACAACGTGATCCTGGCCAGCGAGCTCGAACTGGCGATGGTCAACGTCCTTGCCCAGTACGCCGGGCGGGAGTCCCAGCTGCCGCCGCGCGACGTGCTGGAGAAGCAGGTCCTGGACCGCCTTGCGCTGGTCCGCCTGCAGGTCGCGCGCGCCGAGGCGACCGGCGTGGCCGTCACCGACGCCGACGTCGATCGCGCCGTGGCGGCCATCGCCCAGCAGAATGGCGTGACGCCCGAGCAACTCGGGGCACAGCTCGCCGCCGACGGCCTGTCGCTTCCCGGTTTCCGCGACTCCGTCCGCGACGAACTGATGATCCAGCGGCTGCGCCAGCGGTTCGCGCAGAGCCAGGTCCAGGTCAGCGACGCCGAGGTCGATGCCGCGCTGGCCAGCCAGGAGACCCGACAGTTCCAGCTGGCGCACATCCTGGTCGCCGTGCCGGAAGGGGCGACGGCCGAGCAGATCGCCACCGCCCAGGAAAAGATCACGGGCATCAAGGCCCTCGTCGACCGTGGCGAGATGGACTTCGCCGCCGCGGCTGTCCGCTACTCGGACAGCCCGAACGCGCTGGAAGGCGGCAACCTCGGCTGGCGCACCCTCGACGAGATCCCCGCGGCGTTCACCGACCTGGTGAGCGGCATGCAGCCCGGCCAGGTGGTCGGTCCGCTGCCGGGACCCAGCGGCGTGCAGCTGCTGCAGCTGGTCGAAGTGCGCGACGCCGCGCTGGCCGGCCCGCAGGTCGTCACCGAATTCAATGCCCGGCACATCCTGGTTCGCGTCAGCGACACGGTGACCACCGAAGAGGCCAAGGCAAAGATCGACACGCTGCACGCCCGCCTCGCGGGCGGCGCCGACTTCGCGGTGGTCGCCGCCGAGGAGTCCGAGGACGTGGTGACCGCACCGCAGGGTGGCGACCTGGGCTGGTTCCCGGGCGGCGCGTTCGGCCCTGAGTTCGGCGCCCAACTGCCCGCGCTCGCCGATGGCGAATTCTCGGCGCCGTTCCGCACGTCCGCCGGCTGGCACATCGTGCAGCGCCTCGGGATGCGCCAGAACGACGCCTCCGAGGCCAACCGCCGCGCGCAGGTGCGCGAGACGATCGGTCGCCGGAAGCTCGAGGACGAATGGAACCGCTTCCTGCGCGACATGCGCGGCGAAGCGTATGTCGAGTACCGGCTCGACCCGAACGCGACCCCCGGCGACTGACATGCCACGCCCGCGGCTGGCGCTGGTCCCGGGCGAACCGGCCGGCGTCGGCCCGGAACTCTGCGTCCGCCTGGCGCAGCACGCGCGCCACGACCACCAGCTGGTCGCCTTCGCCGATCCCGACGTCCTGCTGGCCGCCGCAGCGCGACTTGCGCTGCCATTGACGCTGCTCGAACCCGGCGAAGACAGCGGCCAGCCAGGCGAGCTGCCGTTGCACGCGATGAAGGACGCCGTGCGGGTCGCGCCGGGCACGCCGGATCCGCGCAATGCGCGCGCGGTCATCGATGCGCTGCTGGCAGGCGGCGATGCCTGCCTGCGCGGCAGTTGCGCCGGCCTGGTCACCGGCCCGGTGCACAAGGCGACCATCAACGCGGGCGGCATCGAATACACCGGCACCACGGGGCTGCTCGCGGCGCAAGCCCGACGCGAGGTGGTGATGATGCTAGCGAACGACACCATGCGCGTGGCGCTGGCGACCACGCACCTGCCGCTGCGCGCCGTGGCGGATGCGATCGATGCCGCCGGGCTGGACCGCACCCTCCGGATCGTGCACGACGCGCTGCGCGAGGATTTCGGCATCGCCCGCCCGCGGATCGCGGTGCTGGGCCTCAACCCGCACGCCGGTGAGTCGGGGCACCTCGGCCGCGAGGAGATCGAGGTGATCGTCCCGGTGCTCGAGACGCTGCGCGCGGAAGGCTTCGACCTGCGCGGGCCGCTGCCCGCCGACACCGCGTTCCTCCCGTCCAGGTTGCGCGAAGTCGACGCGGTGCTGGCGATGTACCACGACCAGGGCCTGCCCGTGCTCAAGCACAGCGGCTTCGAGCACGCGGTCAACATCACGCTCGGCCTGCCCTACCCGCGCGTGGCCGTCGACCACGGCACCGCGCTGGACATCGCGGGAACCGGGACCGCCGACCCGTCGAGCCTCCGCGCCGCGGTCGCCACCTGCACCCGCATGGCCTCCGGCCGGTGAACATGTTCTCCGAGCCCGCGAAGAAGCACCTCGGACAGCACTTCCTGCACGAGCGGCGGGTCGTGGAGAAGATCGTGCTGGCCGTCGACCCGAAACCCGGCGACCGGCTTGTGGAGATCGGTCCGGGCCAGGGTGCGATCACGTTCCCGCTGCTGCAGCGGCACGGTTCGTTGACGGCGATCGAATTCGACCGCGACCTGCTCGCGCCGCTGGCCGCGGCGGCGGAGGGACACGGCGAACTGACCCTGCTGCCGGGCGACGTGCTGGGCGTCGACTTCACCGCGCTCGCCGCCGGCGGACGCCTTCGGCTGGTCGGCAACCTCCCGTACAACCTCTCCTCGCCGATCCTGTTCCATGCGCTCGACCATGCAGCAGCGATCCGGGACATGCACTTCATGCTGCAGAAGGAAGTCGTCGACCGGATGGCGGCGCCGCCCGGCAGCAAGGTCTACGGCCGGCTGAGCGTGATGCTGCAGGCGTACTGTTCGGTCACGCCGCTGTTTTCCGTGCCCCCCGGCGCCTTCCGGCCGCCGCCGAAGGTGGATTCGGCGGTCGTGCGGCTGGTGCCCCGGGACCCGGAGGACATCGGCGTCGATGACCAGGCACGTTTCGCCGCCGTCGTGCGCGCCGCATTCGGTCAGCGTCGCAAGACGTTGCGCAACGCGTTGTCCGGCGTGGCGGATGCGGCGACCATCGAGGCGGCGGGCCTGGACCCGGGCGATCGCGCGGAGCGCATTCCGGTCGAGGGATTCGTGCGACTGGCGAACCTTCCGTGCGACCCTTCGCCCGGCGGATGACACCCCTTCACGTGTCGTTCGCCCACGGTGGCCGCGCGGGCTCGTACACTGGCCGCATGACCGACGACACCGCCACCGAAGACTTCCGTTTCGACATCGACGTCGCCACCCGTTACCTCGACGACCAGTCAGCGCCGGACGAGGACCGCTATGTCTTCGCCTACACCATCCAGATCCGGAACGCCGGAAAGCTGCCCGCACGGCTCGTCGCGCGCCACTGGGTGATCACCGACGCCAACGGCAAGACCGAGGAGGTCGAGGGCGAAGGCGTGGTGGGCGAGCAACCCTGGCTCCGGCCCGGCGAGGCATTCGAATACACCTCCGGCGCGATCATCGCCACCGGCCTGGGCACCATGCAGGGTAGCTACGAGATGCTCGGCGACGACGGCACCTCGTTCGAGGCGCCGATCCCCGCCTTCACCCTGGCCGTGCCACGCACCCTGCACTGAGCAGGGAGCGCCGCGCTCCCGCCATGGACACCCCGGCATGACGACCTGGGCAATCGGCGACCTGCAGGGCTGCCTGGATCCGCTGCAGCGGCTGCTCGACAAGCTGCGCTTCGATCCCGCGGCGGACCGGCTGTGGTTCTGCGGCGACCTCGTCAACCGGGGTGGCCAGTCGCTGGAGACCCTGCGCCTTGTCCATTCGCTGCGTGCGTGCAGCGTGGTGGTGCTGGGCAACCATGACCTGTCGCTGCTGGCGATCGGCTCGCGCAGCGTGGAGGAACAACGCCGGGTCAACCCCGACCTGCAGCGCGTGCTGTTCGCCGACGATGCCGACGAACTGCTGGACTGGCTGCGCCTGCAACCCCTGGTCCACGCCGACCGCGCGCTTGGCTGGATGATGGTGCATGCCGGCCTGGCGCCGAAGTGGACGACCGCGATGGCCGAGCGCCACGCGCGCGAGGTCGAGGCGAAGCTGCACGGCGACGGGTACCGCAAGCTGCTGCGCAACATGTATGGCGACAAGCCCGCCTGGTCGCCGCGGCTCACCGGGCCGGAGCGCGACCGGGCGATCATCAACGTGTTCACCCGCCTGCGTTACTGCTCGCCCAAGGGCCGCATCGCGTTCGAGGAAAAGGGGCCACCCGGCACGCAACAGCCTGGGCTGTATCCCTGGTACGCGGTGCCCGGGCGCGCCGAGCGCGACCTGAAGGTCGTCTGCGGACACTGGTCGGCGCTCGGGCTGTTCATCGGCAACGGCGTGCATGCGATCGACACCGGCGCGGTCTGGGGCGGCAGGCTCACCGCGTTGCAGCTGGACACCGACGAGTTGCGCGTCGTGCAGGTCCCGGGCCGCGACGTGCCGGCGGACCCGCCCAGGACGCGCCGCCCGCAACGCCGGCACGGCCGGCCTCAGTCGCGCAGGCCCGCCCCGGCCGGCGCGCCCGCCAGCGACGCGTAATCCACGAACTCGAACGCCAGCGCATGCCGCGCGTCGGCGGCATGCGGCTCGCGCGCAACGACGCGCCAGTGCCCGGGATCGAACGCGGGGAAGTGCGCATCCGCGCCGTCGACCACGGTATCCACGTGGGTCAGGTGCATCCGCACCGCGCGTGGCAGGCATGCCGCATACACCTGGCCACCGCCAATCACGCAGAGTTCCGCCGCACCTTCGCCGATGGCGCACGCGAGCGCCTCGTCGAGCGATCCGACCGCCCGCATGCCGTCGAATGGCACGCGCCCCGTGCGCGTCAGCACCAGGTTGGTCCTGCCGGGCAACGCGCGTCCCAGCGACTCGGCGGTGCGGCGGCCCATCAGCAGGGGCTTTCCCAGCGTCAACGCCTTGAACCGCTGCAGGTCGGCGGGCAGGTGCCAGGGCAATGCACCGTCCTTGCCGATCGCCCGGCAACGGTCCAGCGCGGCAAGCAACACCAGGTCCGCCATCTCGCGGCTCAGACCGCCACGGGGGCGCGGATCGCCGGATGCGGGTCGTAGCCCTCGATCGCGATGTCCTCGAACCGGAAGGCGAAGACGTCGCGCACGTCCGGGTTCAGGCGCAGCCGCGGCAGGGCCCGTGGCTCGCGAGCAAGCTGCTCCCGGGCCTGCTCGAAGTGGTTCGCGTACAGGTGCGCGTCGCCGAGCGTATGCACGAAGTCGCCCACCTCCAGGTCGCACGCCTGCGCCACCATGTGGGTCAGCAGCGCGTAGCTGGCGATGTTGAACGGCACGCCCAGGAAGATGTCGCCGCTGCGCTGGTACA
>CAMPJU010000074.1 GCA_946886995.1 uncultured Lysobacteraceae bacterium | reverse complement strand
CGGTCCGCTGTTCGTGATCGTCGGCATCGCGTGGCTGGTGCTGACCGTCATCGCCGCGATCAAGGCGAACCAGGGCGAGCGCTACCGCTACCCGATGACGCTGCGCCTGGTGAAGTGACCTACCGCTCGAGGTAGGGCTCCAGCACCCCGTACCCGCGCTGGTCGATCCGGTCGAGCCGGTCGCCCAGCGTCGGGTGCGTGCTGTAGAGCTGGGCCAGCCCGCCGCCCGCGCCGCCGATCGCGGCCATCTTCTGCAGTACGCCGTACAGCGCCAGCGGGTTCATGCCGGCGCGCGACAGGTACAGCTGCGCGAACGCGTCGGCGCGGTACTCGGCCTCCCGGTCCAGTCGCGTCATCAGCATCGCGGCACCGTGGCGCTCCACGAATCCACGGGCGAGCGACTCGCCGATGCTGTCGCCGACCTTCACCTGGCTGCTGACCAGGCCCTGGAACGCGGACGTCAGCTCCTGCTGGCGCACGACCTCGTAGTGGTCGCGCTGCACGACGTGGCCGATCTCGTGTCCGAGCACCGCCGCCAGCTCCGCGTCGTCGGCCAGCAGCTCGTACAGGCCGCGCGTCACCATCACGTAGCCGCCGGGCGCGGCGAAGGCATTGAGCTCGGGGCTGTCGATGACGGCGAAGGTCCAGGGCAGGTCGGGTCGCGAGGTACTGGCGGCCAGCCAGCGGCCGATCACGTTGACCCGGTGCTGTGCGGCGGCGTCGTCCCACAGCGGGCGCGCGCCCAGCAACCGGCCCGCGACCATCGGTCCCAGTTCCAGTTCGGCCTGCGCGAGTTCCTCGCCGGACTTCGGCGCGACGTTCTGCGCGACGTCCATCGCGTTGCCGACGACCCCGCCGCCGAGGCCGCCGAGCAGCCCCTTGGCGAACCCGCCGAAACCGCCACCGCGCTTCTTCTTCTTCGGCGCTTCCTCTGCAGGCGCGGCGGCAACGGCGGCCTCGTACTGCGACGGCGCGGCCTCGCCCGGCCACGCGATCGCGGTCGATGCGAGGTCGTGCTCGCCCGCCCAGGCGACGGCATCGGCCGCGGGAACACGGTTCCCCTGCATGGCCTGCAGTTGCGCCTCGTCGTAACCGGCACTGCGCAGGTCGCTCTCCTCGATCCCGCGCACGCCGGCGGTCTCGCTCACCCGGCCGCGGCCGGACTTCGCGGTCAGCAGCACCTGCAGCGTGTCGGATTCCTTCGTGCCGGTCTCCGCGAGCCGGATCTCGTTGACCCGCACGTAGCCGGCGGCGCCGGCGGCATCGGGTTCCAGCCGGTACCAGAGCCCCTGCTGGCCGGCCACCGCGACGGGCGCGTCCTTCTGCAGCGTGGCGACTTTCGCGGCCGAGAAGTCGGGCGCCGCGTAGACGGTGGCGGTGGCCTTGTGGACCACGGCGGGCAGGCTGGCCGCGGACGCCGCGCCCGGGGCGAGGAACAGGGCCAGGCAGAGCAGCAGCGGCGGGAACATGGACGTCGACAACCTGCGCATCTCGATTCTCCTGTGCGTCACACGGGATCGAACGCATTCCGGGCCAGCAGCGGCCGTTCACGGGCCCGGAGGACTTCGCCGAGCGCCTGGCAGACGCGGATGCGTGCGGTGGTCACGCATTCAGCCTCGTCGTCGTCCGCGACCCGGACTACCACCAATGCGATCCTGACACTGCCGTCGTCCGGAAGCACGTCCTCGTGCTCGGCCAGCCGGGCGTGCAGCAGGTCCAGCTCGCGGCGCGCCGTCTCCACCACGGCGTCGCGATCGGTCCCGCCCCACAGCAGTACGGTCACGTCGACCATCGAGTCCCAGAACCAGCTGTCGTACTCGACCACGCAGTCCATCGCGACCGCCTCCGTGCCGCGGTAGATGAAGCGGCGCAGCCGGCGGCGGAACTCGCGCAGCCGCGTCTCCAGCGCGCGGCGTTCAAGGCCGCGATCGGGCACGAAGCGCACCCGGGCCAGCGCCAGCCAGGGATGCTTGCCGGGATCGAAGCCGGGCCGGTAGTCGTCGTTGCCGATCGCGTAGCTGCGCTGGGTGGCCGCATAGACGCGGCACGCGCCGAAGCACAGCGCGACGAAGCCCATCGCCGCGAAGATGTCGAAGAACGCGCCGAACGCGGTCAGCCCGACGAAGGCCAGCAGCATCAGCACCAGGTTGGCGGCGATGAACAGCGAGTCCAGTTCCCACGCGGGCTCGCCGCGGAAGAACGCGAACCCGGTCAGCGCGACCAGCAGCGCGGCGAGCAGGTACTTCACCCAGGCCGGCGGCATCCAGATCGCGCGATTGGCCATCAGGGCTTCGGTGGCCTCGGCGTGCACCTCGACGCCTGCCATGGTGGGGTCGACCGGCGTCGGCTTGGCATCGTTGAGGCCGGCCGCCGTATAGCCGACCAGCACCGTCTTGCCCTGCAGGTCGATCGGCCACGCATCGGCACCGCCGCAGACCCGCCGGCCTTCCAGCAGGTTGGCCGCGCTGGTGCCCGGCAGCCGCGTGCGCGTGCGCCAGTCGATGCGGATGCTGTCCGGGTACGCGGCGAGCTTCGCCGGGTCCGGACCGGCCGCAAGGCGCAGGGCGATCGACGGGATCGCCCAGTCGCCGACCTCCTCGCGCAGGGGGACGTCGCGCAGCACGCCGTCGGCGCTGCGGGTGACGTTGAGCAGCGCGCTGTTGCGCGCCATCGCCTCGCCGTAGGGCAGCAGCACGGCCACCGGGGGATCCCGCACCGGGTACGCCACGATCGGGAATGCCGACGGCACCTGCGAGGCGCGCAGCGTCGCGTCCGCGTCGTAGTCCTCGTCCAGCCGCGTGGTGCCGAACACGAAGCGCCCGCCGCCGCCCTCGGCCATGGCATCCAGGATCGAATCCGCCATCGGGTCGCCCATGGACTGGTCGATGAACTGGATGTCGAACCCTGCGGCGCGCACGCCCGCGCGGTCCAGCGCGTCGAGGAGGTCGGCGTGCCTGGAGCGGCTCCATGGCCAGCCGGTGCCTTCCTGCGCGCGGAAATGCTCGATCGAGCACTCGTCGATCTCCACGACCGCCACCTGGCGCGAGGGCAGGGGCTCCCACGGACGCCACTGGATCACCGTGTCGAAGATCGCGTCCTCCGCGGCGGCGAGCCTGCGCGCGTGCGTCCAGTCCCAGGCCAGCCAGGACAACGCCACGGCGGCGAGCAACGGGTAGAACGCGAACCCGAGTCGCAACGCGATCCGGGCGTTCGGTCGCCGGTAACCCTTTTCGATCCGTTCCCAGCGGACGATGAAGCCCTGGCCCAGGCGCGCCAGTGCGGCTTCGATCCGGGCCACCAGCCTTCGCGACAAGTCCCTGGACATCGTTGCCGGCCCTCCCCGAGCCAGTGCGTGCTAGTGCGTGCGCTCCACCGCCCTGCGTCCCAGCGCCGCGAGCAGCGCGGCGCGTTCCCCGAACGGCGCCAGCGCCGCATCCATGCCGGCTGACAACGTCGCCAGCCGCTCCCGCGTGCCATCGATCCCCAGCAGCGCGGGGAAGGTGGCCTTCGCCTGCGCCGCGTCCTTGCCCGCCGTCTTGCCGAGCGTCGCGCTGTCGCCTTCCACGTCCAGCAGGTCGTCGCGCACCTGGAAGGCGAGGCCGAGCGACTCGGCGAACCGGTCCAGGCGCGCGCGGGTCGCCGCGTCGACGCCGGCGGCCAGTGCACCCAGCCGCACCGACGCGCGCAGGAGTGCCCCGGTCTTCAGCGCATGGAGGCGTTGCAGCGCATCGATGTCGATCGCGCCCGCGCGCCCGGTGGCGTCGATGTCGAGCGCCTGGCCGCCGCACATCCCATCCACGCCGGCCGCGACCGACAGTTCGCGCAGCATCGCCAGGCGCGCGGTGGCGGGCACGCGGTCGACCGGAGGGTCGTCGCCCGCCAGCACCTCGAAGGCCAGCGACTGCAATGCGTCCCCGGCCAGGATCGCGGTCGCCTCGCCGTGCGCCACGTGCACGGTGGGCTTGCCGCGCCGCAGGGCGTCGTCGTCCATGGACGGCAGGTCGTCGTGGGCCAGCGAGTACGCATGGACCAGTTCGACCGCCACCGCGGGTGCGTCCAGCGTGGATTCGCTCGCGCCGAACGCGGTGCCGGTGGCGTAGACCAGCAACGGGCGCATGCGCTTGCCGCCGTCGAGCGCGGCGTGGCGCATCGCGGCATGCAACCGGCGGGGTTCATCGTTTTCGGACGGAAGTGCGCGCGCGATGGCGCCGTCCACCCGCTGGCGCCAGCCGCGGAACGTGGCGTCCACCCTGAAGGCGTCGCCGGGAACCTCAGGCATCCGGCGAGCCGGACGGCTCGAACGGCTCGGCGCGCTCCGGCCGCTCCGGGTCGCCGAGCAGGCGCACCCGCAGTTCGGCCTGCTCGAGCGCCGCCTGGCAACGGCGGTAGAGGCCGACGCCGCGCTCGTACGCGGCCAGCGACTCCTCCAGGCTCATTTCGCCCTGTTCCATCTTGCCGACCAGCTGCTCGAGCTGGTCCAGCGAGGCTTCGAAATCGGCGACGGGCGAGGGGCCGCCTGCGGCCTGGGGTGCGGGTTCGGCGGCGGGCTTGCGCGGCATGGGCGCAGTGTAAGCGGGCTACGGGGACCAGGCCAGTTGCGCCCCGCGAGCCCGCAGCCAGGCATCGAAATCCGCGGACGCGACCCGGTCGCCGGCAGCGAGCAACGCACCCGCGGCATCGACGAGCACCGGCATGGCCATGCGCTGCCAGGGCGGGATGCCGAGGTCCTGCAGGACGTGCTTGAGGGCATGGGAATGTCCGCGTCCCGGCAGCACGATGCGCTCGCCGCCCGTGCGTGCGCGCACCGTCACCGCGTCGTCGAGCGCCGTCGTTCCCTCCAGTCGCAGCGAGCCACCTCCCGGCAGGGCGAGCGCGGTACGCCCGTCCCACTGGACCGACCAGTCGCCTGGCAGCGCGGTGACCGGCATGCCGGCGTGCAGGCCGTCGCGCCATGCGCGCACCACGGCACCGCTCCATGCGAAGCAGGCATCGCTGTCCGCGCGCGCGCCCAGCAGGTCGGATTCGATGGCGGCGACGCCGCCGGCGGGCAGCGGGGGCAGTCCGAGCGATGCGACCCAGTGCCGGAGCACGCGGGCGCGCCGCTCGCGGGGAAGTTGCGCCAGGCCGGCGCGGGAGAGCACTGCCGGATCGGCGGTGGCCGCCCGCGACAGCGCCGCGGCGTCGTCCGCGGCGAGCAGGCGCGTCGCCTCGGCCGACAGCGCGGCGCTGCGGGCGAGCGCTGCGTCCGCTTCGGGCCAGCGTTCCCGCAGCAGCGGCATGACGCGGTTGCGCAGGAAATTGCGATCGAGCGCGGTGTCCGTGTTCGACGGATCCTCGATCCAGCGCAGGCCATGCAGGCGTGCGTAGTCCAGCAGGGCGGTGCGCGGTACGTCCAGCAGCGGCCGCCACAGCACGCCACGCCCGCATCGGCGCGTCGGTTGCATCGCCGCCAGGCCGTCGGGCCCGGACCCGCGCAGTGCACGCAGCAGGAAGGTCTCCGCCTGGTCGTCCCGGTGGTGGGCGAGTGCCAGCACTTCACCGTCGTCCAGCGCATCGGCGAATGCGGCGTGGCGCGCGGCGCGCGCGGCGGCCTCGGGCCCGCGGCCGTCGGCGACGACGGCGACCCTGGCGACGGTCAGTGCGACGTCCAGCGCATCGCAGAAGGCGCTGCAGTGCGCCGCCCATGCATCGGCATCCGGATGCAGCCCGTGGTGCACGTGCAGGGCGCGCAGGCCGCTTTCGCGGACGGCGGGATCGGACGCGAGCGCATGCAGCAGGACGGTCGAATCCAGGCCCCCGCTGAAACCGACGCAGGTCGGGGCGTCGGAGCCGTCACGCAAGGCGTCGGCGACGGCCACGGTCAGGCGGCGGGCGCGGTCTCGTAGGCGCCGTACGAACGCAGGCGGCGGTAGCGGCGTTCCAGCAGCTCGTCGACCGGCAGCGCCTGCAGCTGGTCGAGTTCGTTGAGCAGCACCGCCTTCAACCGGATGGCCGTCTGGCCCGGGTTGCGGTGCGCGCCGCCGATCGGCTCGCGCACGACCTTGTCGACCAGGCCGAGGTCGCGGAGGCGGCGGGCGGTGAGTCCGAGCTGCTCGGCGGCATCCTTCGCCTTGTCGGCCGACTTCCACAGGATGGAGGCGCAACCTTCCGGCGAGATCACCGAGTAGGTGCTGTATTCGAGCATGATCGTGCGGTCGCCGACCCCGATCGCAAGCGCGCCGCCGGAACCGCCCTCGCCGATGACCGTGCATAGGATCGGCACGCGCAGTTCGGCCATCTCCATCAGGTTGCGCGCGATCGCCTCGGACTGGCCGCGTTCCTCCGCACCCACGCCGGGATAGGCGCCGGGGGTGTCGATGAAGGTGAGGATGGGCAGCCCGAAGCGCTCGGCCAGCTTCATCAGGCGCAGCGCCTTGCGGTAGCCCTCGGGGCGGGGCATGCCGAAGTTGCGCCGGATCTTGGCCTTGGTGTCCCGCCCCTTCTGGTGGCCCATGACGACCACGGAACGACCGTCGATCCGGGCCAGGCCGCCGACGATGGCCGCGTCGTCCGAATACGCCCGGTCGCCGGCCAGTTCCTGGAACTCCTCGCACATCACCCGCAGGTAGTCGTTGG
>CAMPJU010000073.1 GCA_946886995.1 uncultured Lysobacteraceae bacterium | reverse complement strand
CGTCCGGGCCGGCCTGCTGGCCGCTGCCGCCGTTGTCGCGTTGTCGCTCGTCGCCTGCGGCGAGAGCGCCGGTGAAGCCGCGGCCGAAGCCGCGCTGGTGGCCGCCGGTGCAGGCGACGTCGAGATCGACGACGACGGTGGAACCGTCTCGTACCGCACGGAGCAGGGGCAAGTGACGATCACCGGCGGCGACGCTGCCGCGCTGCCGCGGGACTTCCCCGACGACGTCTACCTCCCGGGCGACTACGTCGTCGAGAGCACCCTGGCGATGGACCAGGACCTGTTCATCGCGCTGGCGGTCCAGGAGGACGTGCCCGCGCTGTATGCCGCTGCACGCGCCGCGATGGCGGGGCACGGCTGGACCGAGACGATGGCCGCGCTCGAGAACAACGAGAACGGCCTGATGAGCTACGAAAAGGCGGACCGCGCCGCGGTGCTCTCGCTCGCCCGCGGCGAAGGCGCGACGACCATGGGACTTCAGCTCACGCGGGTCTCGCGGTAGTCGCCGCCAGGAAGTCGCCGATCACCCCGCCGACCGCGGCGGACTGATCCATGTGCAGGTGGTGGCCGCCGGCCAGGCGCACCAGCCGGATGTCGCGCGGCACCGCGGCCCGCTCGCTGCGCAGCGGTTCGGGGAAGTAGGGCTGGGCCGGCTCGGCATAGATCGCAAGCACCGGGCAGGCAAGGCTGCGCAACACGTCGCGGACCTGGCCCTCGGTCATCCGCGTCGGCGTGCTGACCGTCAGCCTGGGGTCGCTTGACCAGGCGTGCCCGCCATCCACTGCACGCAGTCCTCGTTCGACGAGCAGCCGCGCCACCGGCTCGTCCAGGGCATTGGCCTGCATGCGTGCGCGGACCGCCGCATCGACATCCGGGAACACGCGCAACCGCTTCCCGCGCAGCGCGCGCCTTGCCGCGAGCGCGTCGCGCAGGCGTCCGGCGGTGTGGTCTTCGGCGTCCGCGAGTGCGCCGAGCGCCTCGATGGCGACCAGGCGTCGCACGCGATCGGGCGCGGCGGCCGCGACCAGGCAGCCGACCGAGGCGCCCATCGAGTGGCCCAACACGGTGAATTGCGTCCAGCCCAGTGCGTCGGCCGCGTCGAGCACCGCGAGCACCGTCCCGGCCAGCGAGTACTCCGCCCCGGCAGGCAGGTGCATCGACGCGCCGTGCCCGGGCAGGTCGAGCGCGACCAGGTCGACGCCCGGCAGGTGGTCGGCCAGCGGGACGAAGCTGGCCGCGTTGTCGAGCCATCCATGCAACGCCAGCACCGGGGTGCCATCGCGGTCACCCATCCGCAGGGCCGCCAGTTCGCCGCCCTCGATGGCGAGCCTGGTTTCGCGGGGCCGCAACGTCACCCGGGTGCCTCGAGGGCGTCCTTCGCGATGGCGGCGATCGCCGCCGCATGCGCATCGGTCGCGTTGAGGCACGGGACGTAGCGCAATGCGTCGCCGCCGGCAGCGATGAAGACCTGGGCGTTCTCCACCGCGATCTCCTCGAGTGTCTCCAGGCAGTCCACCGCGAAGCCGGGGCACGCGACGTCGACGGTGCGGACCCCCTGCGCGCCGAGTCCGGCCAGGACTTCGCTGGTATATGGCTGCAGCCAGCGCTCGCGCCCGAAGCGCGACTGGTAGGCCAGCATCCAGGCGTCGTCGGGCAGCTCGAGCGCCTGCGCGATCGCGGTCGCGCTGGCCTCGCACTGCGCGGCGTAGGGGTCGCCGGCAGCGACCAGGCGCTCGGGAATGCCGTGGAACGACAGCAGCAGCCGTTCGCCGCGTCCGTGGGCGCGCCAGTGCGCGCGAATGGACCCGGCCACCGCTTCGACCCAGCGCGGATCGAGGTGGTATTCGGCGACCATCCCGATCGCCGGCGTGTCCGACCGCGCCTCCTCGACGAGGTCGCCGACGGATGCGGTGGTCGTCGTCGAGTACTGCGGATACAGCGGCAGCACCAGCACGCGGGATGCACCGCCGGCGCGCAGGCGCGACAGCACGTCGCGGAATGCCGGGGCGCCGTAACGCATGGCATGCGCGACGGGGATGCCGGGCATTCGCGCCTGCACGGCGCCGGTCAGCGCGCGGGTGTGGACCGCCAGCGGCGAGCCGCCGGGCAGCCACACCTGCGCGTACTTGCGCGCCACCCGGCCCGAGCGCAGCGGCAGGACCAGCCCGTGCAGCAGCGGCCACCAGATCAACCGCGGCAGTTGCACCACGCGGCGGTCGGAGAGGAATTCCGCCAGGTAGCGGCGGACCGCGCCGGCGGTCGGCGCATCGGGCGTGCCGAGGTTGACCAGCAGGACGGCGGTGTCGGCGGATGGGGTCGCGGGCATCGGCATAGGATGACAGCCGTACGGCCACGATTCATCGCGGGCCGCGCGTCGGCGCTACTCTTGCGGCAACCGACCTTGCCGGAGCCCGCCATGTCCCCGTCCCCGACCACGCGCGGGCTGCCCGCCCCATTGTCCGCCCGACTGCTCGCCACGTTGCTGCTGGCCGCGACCAGCGTCCCCGCCGTCGCGGGCGCCGAGGAGGATGCGCTGGCGCGCAACGCGGTGCGGGTCGTCAACGAGATGCAGGTGATCCCGGAATCGGCGATTCCCGACCGGCTGCTCGACGAGGCGCATGCGATCGCCGTCATCCCGGACACGATCAAGGCGGGCCTCATCATCGGCGGGCGCCGTGGCCACGGGTTGCTGTCGGTGAAGATGCCCGACGGCAGCTGGTCGAACCCGTCGTTCATCACCCTCACCGGGGGCAGCATCGGCTTCCAGGCCGGCGTGCAGTCCGCGGACATCGTGCTGGTCTTCAGCAGCCCGCGCGGGCTGGAAAGCATCGTCAACGGCAAGCTGACCCTCGGCGCGGATGCCGGCGTCGCGGCGGGGCCGGTGGGTCGCCATGCCGCGGTCGCCACCGACGGGGCGATGAAGGCCGAGATCTGGTCGTGGTCGCGCGCGCGCGGCCTGTTCGCGGGCATCGCGCTCGATGGCGCGGTGCTGTCGATCGACGACGACGCCAACGTCGAGGTCTACGGTGCCGGCACTACGCCGAGGATGATCTTCGAGGGTCGCGCGGGTGGCGCTTCGTCGGCCGCGATCAACGCCTTCCACGACACCCTCGGGGAAGCCAGCGCCGCCGGTCGTCGCGGGGGGCTGCGTGGCGGCGCCGTGACGACCGGCGGCGCCGTGACGACGCCCGCGACCACCCCGAGCGCGCCGCAGCCCGGCGCGTTCGAGCCCGTTCCCGTCGACGATGCGGCCGCGGACGCGGCGGACGGGAATCCGGCGTCGGTCGAGCCGCTCCCGTAGCCAGCCGGGGAAGGGGCGCTGCGTTATCCTGAGCGCCTGTTTCCGCAGGATTCCACGACATGGGCGGTTTGAGTCTCTGGCACTGGCTGGTGGTGCTCGTGGTCGTGGTGCTGGTGTTCGGCACCCGCCGGCTGCGCAACGTCGGCCAGGATCTCGGCGAGGCCGTGAAGGGCTTCCGCAAGGGCATGCGCGACGGCGATGCGCCGGGCGATGCACCCGACAGCCAGTCGCGGGTCGACGACCCGGACGCCACCAGGCCCGACGCGGACCGCGATCGCGGGCAGCACTGACGCCGCCGCGGGCGGCGGCCAGCAACGATGTTCGACGTCGGTTTCAGCGAGCTGCTGCTGGTGGCGCTGGTCGCGCTGCTCGTGCTCGGCCCGGAGCGCCTGCCCCGCGCGGCACGCTTCGTCGGCCTGTGGGTGCGCCGCGCCCGCGCGCAGTGGCACTCGGTGAAGGCCGAATTGGAGCGCGACCTGGCCGCGGAGGAACTGCAGCGCAGCCTGCGCGAGGGACGCGAGGAATTGCGCCGGGCCGGCGACGAGTTGCGCGCGGTGGAGCGCGATGCCACCGGCCGGGGTACCACCGGACGCGACGATGCCGCACGAGGCGACGGGGAACGGCCCGATGACCGCGGCTGACCCGCCACCGCACGCCGGCGAAGGCGCCTCCCGTCTGGTCGACCACCTGGTCGAGTTGCGCACGCGCCTGTTGCGCGGCGTCGGCGGCCTGTTGCTGGTGTTCGTCGTGCTGTTGCCGTTCGCCAACACCTTGTACGGCTGGCTCGCACAACCGCTGCTGGACAAGCTGCCCGCCGGCGGCCAGCTGATCGCGGTCGAGGTCGCCTCGCCGTTCTTCGCGCCGCTCAAGCTTGCGTTCTTCGTCGCCCTGGTGCTGGCGATGCCCTGGCTGCTGTACCAGGCGTGGGCCTTCGTCGCGCCGGGCCTGTACCGGCGCGAGCAGCGGCTGGCGTTGCCGCTGCTGGGCTCGTCGCTGCTGCTGTTCTATGCCGGCTGCGCGTTCGCGTTCTACGTCGTCCTGCCGGCCGTGTTCGCGTTCCTGGCATCGGTCACGCCGGACGGCGTGGCGATGATGACCGACATCAACGCCTACCTGGACTTCGTGCTGGTGGTGTTCCTGGCGTTCGGCCTGAGCTTCGAACTGCCGGTGGCGCTGGTGATCCTGGTGCTGCTCGGCTGGGTCACGCCCGCGCAGCTGCGCGAGGCACGTGGCTACGCGATCGTCGGCATCTTCGTGCTTGCGGCGATCGTGACGCCGCCGGACGTCGTGTCGCAGCTGCTGCTGGCGATCCCGATGGTGGTGCTGTACGAACTCGGGATCATCGCCGCGCAGTTGCTGGTGGCGCGGCGGCGCGACGGGTCGTCCCGGCCGGCCGACTAGGCCTCGAAGCCCGCGGGGGCGTCGCCCGGCGTTGCCGTCGGGGCGCCGCCGCCGAATGTGTCGCGCCAGGCCAGGTACGCCGCACCGACCAGCACCACGATCACCGCGCTCGCGAACAGCAGGCCCAGGACCAGCGTGGCGATCGCGCCGACCACCCCATGGATCGCGTTGGCGACCAGGGCCACCAGCATCATCAGCAGCAGGAACAACAGCCCCGCGACGATCAGCGCGACCACCAGCAACAGGCCGGCCAGCAGGTTGGCGCCGAGGTTGCGGAACGAGGCCTTCAGGCTGCCGCCGAGTGCATCGCCCAGCGAGGCACCGAGGAACAGCACCGACGGCACGGTGAACAGCAGCACCGCGTAACCGACGTAGTTGACCAGCAGCTGCAGCACGAACATCAGCAGGCTGGCTTCGGGCTGCGCGAGCGTCCGTGGATCGGCGCCCGACAGCAGCCCGCGCATCATCTCCGCGTAGGCCTGCAGGTATTCCGCGCCGCCGGTGAGCATGACCAGCGCGCCGCCGACGACCTGGATGGCGAGCATCAGCAGCCCGGTCGCGGCCAGGCTGCCGAGCCGCCCGGACCGGAACGGCCGGAACACCGCCAGCGCGCCGGGCTTGTTGCCGGCCTCCGTCTCGCGGATCACGTGCATCAGGCCGCCGACCAGGAACGGCAGCAGGACGGAGATCGCCAGGACCATCAGCAGCAGGAACGGCCAGATGCGGCCCAGCGCCGCGCCCAGGTCGTCCGCATCGCCCGCGCCGGCCATCGCCGCCACCATCGGCACGATGATCACCAGGCCGACGGCGTAGAGCGCGACGAGCATCAGCGCGGCCGCGCCGAACACCCCGCGCGGGTTGTGTCCGCCCAGGTCGATGGACTGCTTGAACCAGGTCAGGCCCTGGCCAATGGGCAGCTTGCGGATTTCCATGGCGATCCTCGTCAGCCGGATTGGCGGGAACGCGCGAAGGCGACGAAACGTCGCATCAGGCGGCGCGCGTGCGGTGTCGCGGAGATGGTACGCGACATCCCCCGCGGATCGTGGCCCTCGGCAACCAGCGCATCGCTCCGCGCGTGGACGTAGCCGCGCATGTGCGCGGCCGAGAACTCGGGGTGGAACTGGACGCCCCACGCGCTGTCGCCGTGGCGGAACGCCTGGCATGCATCGTGCGCGGAGCGTGCGAGCACCACGGCGCCCGGAGGCGGTTCGAGCACCGTCTGCAGGTGCGTGGCGTGGGCCGCGAAGGCGCGGGGCACGCCGGCGAACAGCGGGTCGTCCGCCGCGGCGGGCAGGGCCTCGACCGCGATCGTGCCCATCTCGCGCCCCTGCGGATGGTCGTCCACGCGTCCGCCCAATGCGTGCGCGAGCAGCTGGTGGCCGAAGCAGATGCCGAACACCGGCAGCCCGCCCGCGACGGCGTCCTTCAACCAGCCGGCCGCATGCTCGCTCCAGTCGTGGCGATGGCTGACCATCGCGGCCGAGCCGGTGACCAGTGCGCCGGCGAACCCTTCGGCGGACGGAGCCGGTTCGGCGGTGATGTCGACGGCCACGGTGTCGTCGGCGTCGAGGCCGGCGGCCACGCGGATCCAGTGCGGGAAACCGCCGTGCCGGCGGAGGGGCGTGACCGGCTCGCCGGCCTGCAGGATGAGGAAGGTCATGGCACTGCCAGCTGCTTGCCGCGCGGCCGGGGGCGCCGCGGGCCGTCGCTATACTAGCCAGCTTTTCCGCGCGAGCCGCATGCACATGGCCGGCCCCACGTTCCAGGAACTCATCCAGCGCCTCAATGCCTACTGGGCGGCGCGGGGCTGCGTCCTCGTCCAGCCCCTGGATCTCGAGGTCGGTGCCGGCACGTTCCATCCGGCCACGTTCCTGCGCGCACTGGGCCCGGAGTCCTGGAACGCCGCCTACGTGCAGCCGTGCCGCCGCCCGACCGACGGCCGCTACGGCGAGAACCCCAACCGGCTGCAGCACT
>CAMPJU010000072.1 GCA_946886995.1 uncultured Lysobacteraceae bacterium | reverse complement strand
AGGACGCGCTCGACGACGAGCGCGACAAGTTGATCTCCACCCTCGGCAGCAAGGCGAAGCTGCGCAAGCTGATCAAGGACGAGCTGCTGGCGGACGCGAAGCAGTTCGGCGACGCCCGGCGCTCCCCGCTGGTCGCGCGCGAGTCCGCGCAGGCGCTGGCCGAAACCGAGCTGGTGCCCAGCGAGCCGATGACCATCGTCCTCAGCGAGAAGGGCTGGGTGCGCGCGGCCAAGGGGCACGACGTGGACGCGGCGGGGCTGTCGTACCGCGAGGGCGACGGCCTGCTGGCCGCGGTGCGCGGGCGCAGCACCCAGCAGGTGGCGTTCCTCGACTCGAAGGGGCGCGCCTATTCGACGCTGGCGCACAGCCTGCCTTCCGCGCGCGGCAACGGGGAACCGCTGACGGGCCGTTTCTCGCCCGCGCCGGGCGCGTCGTTCCAGGCGCTGGCCACCGGCGACGCGGACGCGAGGTTCGTCCTCGCGTCGAGCCATGGCTATGGCTTCGCCACCCGCTTCGAGAACCTGGTCGGCCGGCAGAAGGCCGGCAAGGCGATGCAGTCGCTCACGCCGGGCGCGAAGGTCGTGCAACCCGCGCCGGTGGGTGCCGGTGGGGGCGATGCACTGGTGGTCGCCGCCACCAGCGCCGGGCACGTGCTCGCCTTCCCGCTCGCCGACCTGCCCGAACTCGACAAGGGCAAGGGCAACAAGCTGATCGAGATCCCGAAGGCGAAGCTCGGGACGGAACGCGTGGTGGGGGTCGCGGTCGTGTCGCCCGGCGAAACGCTGCAGGTGAAAGCCGGTGCGCGCACGATGTCGATTCCCTACAAGGATCTCGACGCGTACGCGGGCAAGCGCGCCAGTCGCGGCGGCCTGCTGCCGCGCGGATGGCAGAAGGTCGACGCACTCTCGACGGAGTAGCAGATGGACCCGGACTTCTGGCACCAGCGCTGGCAGGAGGGTCGGATCGGCTTCCACCAGGACCGCGCCACCCCGTTGCTCGAACAGCACTGGCAGGCGGTCGGCGTGCCTGCGGGTGCGCGCGTCCTCGTGCCGCTGTGCGGCAAGTCGCTGGACATGGACTGGCTGGCCGCGCGCGGGCACGAGGTGCTCGGTGTCGAATTGTCGGAGCTGGCGGTGCGGCAGTTCTTCGAGGAACGTGGCCTGGAACCCGACGTCCGGACCACCGCGAGCGGCATCCATTTCCGGTCGGGAGCGATCGAGATCGTCTGCGGAGATGCATTCGCGCTCGAGTCGGGACTGCTGGCCGGCTGCGGGGCGGTGTTCGACCGTGCCGCGCTCATCGCCCTGCCCCCGGACATGCGTCGCCGCTACGCCGGCACGGTCCATGCGCGCCTGCCGGAGGGATGCCGGGGACTGCTGGTGACGCTGGAGTATCCGCAGGACGAGAAGGGCGGGCCACCCTTCAACGTCGACCGCGCGGAGGTGGAAGCGCTGTTCGCAGGGGACTGGCACCTGTCGCTGCTGGAGCGGCGCGATATCCTCGCCGGGCAGCCGGGATTCGTCGCCGAAGGGGTGACGCGGTTGCACACCGCGGCATGGGGCATGCAGAAGCTGGCTTGATCGCGGCAGGCGCCGCGACCCGGGGACATTGCGATGACGAAATGGATGCTGCGCGGCGTGCTCGCGTTGTCGGGGCTGCTGCTGGTCGCCGCGCTCGTGGCCTGGCTCGCGCTGCGTGGCAGCCTGCCCGTCCTGGACGGTGAACGGTCGCTCGCCGGCCTGTCCGCCCCGGCGACCGTCGCCCGCGATGCCGACGGCGTGGTCACCATCGACGCCGGCAGCGAGGCCGATGCGTACCGCGCACTCGGGTGGGTGCACGCGCAGGAACGCTACTTCGAGATGGACCTCCTGCGGCGCACGGCCGCGGGCGAGCTCGCGGAACTGTTCGGCCCGATGGCGGTGGACGTCGACCGCGCAGCACGCGTCCACCGGCTTCGCGCGCGCCAGCAGGGGCACATCGACCGTTTCACGGGTGCGTCCACAGGCCAGCTGCTGGCCTATGTCGAAGGCGTCAACGCCGGGTTGCAGGCGCTCGAGGCGCGGCCATGGCCCTACCTGCTGCTGCGGGCCGAACCGGAATCCTGGGACCTGGTCGACACGCCGCTGGTCGGCATGGCGATGTACTTCGACCTGCAGGACGAAGCCAACGAGGACGAGCTCGCCTGGTCCCGCGTGCGGCCGCACCTGCCCGGGGCGCTGCAGCGCCTGCTCCGGCACGACGGCAGCCGGTGGGATGCGCCGATGCAGGGCGAGGCGCGTGGCGACGCCGTGCTGCCCGGCCCCGGCGAGGTCGACCTGCGCGCGTTGCCGGCCGGACCCGACGTCGCATCGCTCGCGGCATCGGAACCGTTCGCGATCGGCAGCAACAACTTCGCGGTGGCCGGCACGCTGACCGCCGACGGGCGCGCGATCGTCGCCGACGACATGCACCTGGGCCTGCGCGCGCCGAACATCTGGTTCCGCGTGCGCCTGCGCTATCCGGACGCCGCCGCGCCCGGCGGCCGCGTCGACGTCACCGGCTTCAGCCTGGCCGGCATCCCCGGCGTCGTCGTCGGCAGCAACGGTCACGTCGCCTGGGGCTTCACCAACAGTTATGGCGACTGGGCGGACTGGCAGCGCGTTCCGGCATGCGGTCCACATGCCCCGCCCCATCCGCAGGCGCAGGCCTGTCCCGGCGACCGGATCGTCACCGAACGCATCGACGTCGCCGGCGAATCGCCCGTCGAACTGCTGGTCCACGAGACCGCCTGGGGACCGGTGCTGCACCATGCGCCGGACGGCAGCGGCCTCGCGCTGCGCTGGGTGGCGCACCTGCCCGGCGCGCTCGACCTGGGCCTGACCGCGCTGGCACGCGCCGGTTCGCTCGACGAAGCCCTGGCGGTGCATGCGGGCATGCCGGCGCAGAACCTGGTCGTCGGCGATTCGACCGGACGCATCGCGTGGAAATTGCTCGGGCCGCTGCCTCGGCGCGCACCGGGTTGCGATCCGGTCGGCGTCAGCGACCCCGGCGCGTGTCCGCCGTGGTCGCTGTCGTTCGCGGACGTCCCCGCGATCGTCGACCCCGAGAGCGGCCGCGCGTGGACCGCGAACACCCGCGTCGTCGACGGCGAGGCGTTGCAGGCGATCGGCGACGGCGGCTACGTGCTGGGCGCACGGGGCCTGCAGATCCGCGACGCGCTGTTCGACGGCAACCGGTTCGACGAACGCGACCTGCTGGCCATCCAGCTCGACGACCGCGCGGTGTTCCTCGAGCGCTGGTGGGCGCTGCTGCGCGAGGAAGCCGCGGGCGCCCCCGCGTCGAGCCGAGCAGCCCTGGTGGCCGCGGACGAAAGCTGGGAGGGCCGCGCGTCGGTCGACGCGGTGAGTTACCGGATCACCCGTGCCTGGCGGCTGGCCGTGCTCCAGCGGATCGGCGATGGGCTGCTGGCGCCGGCGCGCGCCGAACTCGGCGCGGACGTGGCGATGCCATCGTTGCCGCAACTCGAGGCCGTGGCATGGCCGTTGCTGCAGCAGCGCCCCCGGCACCTGCTGCCGCCCGCGCATGCCACGTGGCACGCGCTGCTCGAGGACGCAGCCGAAGAAGTGCTGGACGAATTGTCGGACGCAGGTCCGGTCGCGGAACGCACCTGGGGCGAACGCAATACAGCGGCCATCTGCCACCCCCTGGCCGGCGCGCTGCCCGGCCCGCTCTCGGACACCCTGTGCATGCCCCGCGAACCGCTGCCCGGCGATGCGCACATGCCGCGCGTGCAATCGCCGGGCGCGGGTGCGAGCGAGCGGATGGTGGTGTCGCCCGGCCACGAAGCGGACGGCATCGCACACATGCCGGGCGGGCAGTCCGGGCATCCTCTGTCGCCGTACTGGGGCGCCGGGCACGACGCGTGGGCTGAAGGGCGCGCGACGTCCTTCCTGCCGGGCGAAACGCGTTACACGCTCAGGCTGGTTCCGGATCCCGGATAGGCACGATCGATTCGCTCCCGGGGAGGGACGCACATGGCAGGCAAAGAAACACCGCGCGACGACGCTCCTGCCGTGGCGCGCAAGCCCGATTCCCCGAACCCGGTCGAGATCGCGATGGCCGCGCTCAACGACGGCGCACCGGAAGACGGGCCTGCCGGTGTGTTGCTGCGCCGGCATGCGCGCCTGATCGATGCCCAGATCGCGTCCGAGCGCATGGGGTTCGTGCTGAAACTGCTCACGGGCCTCCTGGGCCTGGCCATCGCCATCGCGCTGGCGTCGCTGGTCTGGTCGGCGAGCCAGGAACGTGGCCTGGTGATCGAGCCCTTCTCCGTGCCACCGGATTTCGCGGAGCGTGGCATGACCGGCCAGGTGGTCGCCAGCCAGTTGCTGGACCGGCTCAGCCTGTTGGGCGACCAGACCCAGTCGGTGCGCGCCCCGAGCACCTATGCCAACAACTGGAACGGCGACATCAAGGTCCAGATCCCGCAGACCGGGGTCTCGGTCGGGGAGCTGCGGCGCGTGCTGGTCGAATGGCTGGGACGCCAGACCAGGATCGGCGGCGAGGTCTACCGCACGCCCGAGGGGCTGGTGCTGTCGGCACGCACCGGCACGGCCGCGGCGTCGGTCCACGTGGGCGCGTCGGAGGCCGACCTGCCGGCGATGGTGCAGGCCGCGGCCGAAGCGGTGTACGCCGACACGCAGCCATACCGTTACGCCATTTACGTCGGCGACCAGGGCGGGCCGGACGACAAGGCGCGCTCGAGGCAGTTGCTCGAGACCCTTGCCCGGACCGGGGACACGGACGACCGCATGTGGGCCCATTCGGGGCTGAGCGTGTCGCATCGCATGGAAGGAGACTTCCGGCGCGCCGTCCTGGCCGCCAACGACGCACTGGCGATCGAGCCCGGATTCCCCACGGCCTACAGCAACCGATCCGCGGCGTTCTCCATGATGGGCCGCAACGAACTGTCGTTGCAGGACGCGTTGCGCACGATCGAGGTCGTGGAAGACGCCGGAGACCGCTTCGTCGCCGGCGAAGGCAGGGAGAGCCTCCTGAACAACGCCATCGGCCAGGTCGCCTATTTTCGTGAAGACCATGCCGGCGTGATCGCGTTGTACGCCATGTTTCCAGACGAGGCGCTCGATATATACGTTCTCGATGCGCGCGTCCGCCTACACGACACGACACACAACGCCGCAATGCTCGACCGGGCCATGCAGGCCAAGCCGTCGGTCGCTCCGTACGACGCGATGTTCACGAGCGACCTGGTGTCGCTCGCGGCGCTGTACGCATGGGAACGCGGGGACTGGGACGGCGCCCATCGGTTGCTCACCGGCTTCGACGAGACGTTGTTCCCGCCGTCGATGCGCGCGGCTCGGCGTGTCCTGGCCGATCCCCTTGCCGCGCGCGCCGCGGCGCGCGCGGGCAACCTGCCGGCTGCCCTTGCGCTGGTCGAAGGGATGCCTGCGGGGTGTTACGAATGCACCTGGACGCGTGGCTTCGTCGCCGCCATTGCCGGTGAACAGGAAGCGAGCGATCGCGCCTTCGCCGAAGCCGTGCAGGAGGGGCCGTCGCTGCCGACAGCGCACGCGAATTGGGGTGAAGCGAAGCTCGCGCGAGGCGACACCACGGGCGCGATCGAACAGTTCCGCCTCGCCCATCGCAAAGGTCCCGCGTGGGCGGATCCGCTGAAGGCCTGGGGCGATGCGCTGATGCAGGAAGGCGATGTCGATGGCGCGCTCCGGCGCTACAGCGACGCCGCGGAACGGGCGCCGCGCTGGGGTGCGCTTCACATCGCCTGGGGCGAAGCGCTGCAGCAGGCCGGCGACGACACAGCCGCAAGGGAGAAATTCCTGCTCGCTTCGAAGATGGGCATGTCGCCCGCGGACGGCCAGCGCGTCCGCGCGCTGCTGTCAGGCCAGTAGCCGCTCGACCAGCGCGAGATACAGGTCTGGCAACGCCTCGAGATCCGCCACCGACACATGTTCATCGACCTGGTGGATGCTCGCGTTCACCGGCCCGAGTTCGATGCAGTGCGCACCGAGCGGCGCGATGAAGCGTGCGTCCGAGGTGCCACCGCCGGTGCTTTCCTCGGGCGGCGCGCCTAGGTGCGCCGTCAGCACTTCGCGCACCGCCTGCCGCAACGGGCCTTCGGGCGTGTGGAACGGTTCGCCGCTGCGGTGCCACTTCAGCGTGTAATCCGGCGCTTCGAGGCCGCTGGACCGCAGGATGCCTTCGCACTCGCGCTCCAGCGCCTCCGACGTCCACGTCGGGTTGAAGCGCAGGTTGAAGGACGCGCGCAACGTGCCGGGGATGACGTTGCTGGCACCGGTGCCGGCCTGCACGTCCGGGACCTGCAGGGTGGTCGGCGGGAAGGTCTCGTAGCCGTTGTCCCAGCGGTGCCCGGCCAGTGCGGCGAGCGCCGGCATGGCCAGGTGCACCGGATTGCGCGCCTTGTCCGGATACGCGACGTGGCCCTGCACGCCGTGGACTTCCAACGCAGCGGACAGGCTGCCGCGCCGGCCCACGCGCACGAGGTCGCCCAGGGTGTCCTTCGAGGACGGTTCGCCGGTGATGCACCAGTCGATGCGCTGGCCACGCTCGCGGAAGATGCCGGCAACGCGGCGGACGCCGTCGATCGCGTCGCCTTCCTCGTCGGAGGTCACCAGGATCGCGAGCGTGCCCGGATGGTCCGGGTG